>JALAHE010000101.1 GCA_022712075.1 Galactobacter sp. | reverse complement strand
CCGCGCGCGGCGTGGCCATCGCGCCGCTCGGGGGGCTGGTGCGCGGGGCCGGCAACACCCCGCCCCCTCGCGGCGCGTTGTCCGCGCTGCCCCGGCGCGCGGGCGCGCGGGGCCCCCATGGGGCCCCGCGCGCCGTCGTTCATTGACGACCCGGAGGCCCTCCCGCGCCCCGGCGGGACCGCCGCCGGCGGCCGGCAGTCGCCCCGGCGCGATAGGGTTTCAGGCATGCCGGATCCAGCCTCCTATCGCCCCCATACGGGAGAGATTCCCACCGATCCGGGCGTGTACCGCTTCAGGGACCCCCACGGCCGCGTCATCTACGTCGGCAAGGCAAAGAACCTGCGCCAGCGCCTGACCTCCTACTTCCAGGATCCCCGGCACCTCACGCCCAAGACGCGCACCATGGTCACGACGGCCGGGAGCGTGGAGTGGACGGTCGTGGCGAGCGAGCAGGAGTCGCTGCAGCTCGAGTTCACGTGGATCAAGGAATTCGCGCCGCGGTTCAACATCATGTTCCGCGACGACAAGACGTACCCGTACCTCGCGGTGACCATGGGTGAGACCTACCCCCGCGCCCTCGTCATGCGCGGCGACAAGCGCAAGGGAACCAAGTACTTCGGCCCGTTCTACCCGGCCAAGGCGGTCCGCGAGACGCTCGACACCGTGCTGCGTGTCTTCCCCGTGCGTTCGTGCTCGGCCGGCGTGTTCAACCGCGCCCAGCGCAGCGGGCGGCCGTGCCTGCTCGGCTACATCGGCAAGTGCTCCGCCCCGTGCGTCGGCCGCATCTCGCCGCAGGAGCACCGCGAGCTGGCCCAAGAGCTGTGCGACTTCATGGGTGGGGACGGTCAGCGTTTCATCCGCGAGCTCGAGCGCCGCATGGGTGCGGCCGCCGCGGAGATGGATTACGAGGCGGCGGCCAGGCACCGCGACGACATCGCGGCCCTGCGCCGCGTCTTCGAACGCAACGCCGTGGTCCTCGACGAGGGCGTCGACGCCGACATCTTCGGCGTGGAGGAGGACGACCTCGAGGCCGCGGTCCAGGTGTTCCACGTCCGCGGCGGGCGCATCCGCGGCCAGCGCGGCTGGGTCATGGAAAAGGTCGAGGACGTCTCGCTTGAGCAGCTCCTGGAACAGCTGCTCCAGCAGGTGTACGGCGAGATGGACGACGCCACGCGCATCCCGCGCGAGGTGCTGGTCCCCGAGCTGCCGGAGGACGCCGAGGCGCTGACGGCGTGGCTCGCCGAGCGCCGCGGCGCCAAGGTCAAGCTCAAGGTGGCCCAGCGCGGCCCCAAGAAGGAGCTTGCCGGCACGGTTCAGGAGAACGCCCGCCAGGCCCTCGCCCTGCACAAGGCCCGCCGGGCCGGCGATGTGACGGTGCGTTCGGCCGGACTGCAGCAGATCCAGGACGCGCTGGGTCTGCCCGAGCCGCCGCTGCGCATGGAGGGCTACGACAACTCCCACGTTTCGGGCACCAACGTGGTCGGGTCCATGGTGGTGTTCGAGGACGGCCTCCCCAAGAAGAGCGACTACCGCCGTTTCAAGGTCACGGGGGAGGCGGCCAGGGACGACACTTCATCGATGTACGACGTCATCTCCCGGCGCTTCCAGTACTACCTCGAGGAGCTCGCTGGGGAGGACGAGCTGAGCTCGGGCGAGGTGAGCGCGGAGGCGGCGACGCCGGCGCGCTTCTCCTACCCGCCGAGCCTCGTGGTGGTGGACGGCGGGCCGCCGCAGGTCGCCGCCGCCCAACAGGCGCTTGACGACCTCGGCATCACCGAGATCTCCGTGGTGGGCCTGGCTAAACGCCTCGAGGAGGTGTGGGTGCCGGGCGACGAGTTCCCGGTCATCCTTCCGCGCGATTCGGAGGGGCTCTACCTCCTGCAGCGCCTGCGCGACGAGTCGCACCGCTTTGCCATCACCTTCCACCGCGAGCGGCGCGGCAAGTCAATGCTGACCTCGGTGTTGGACGACGTTCCGGGGCTGGGCCCGGCCAAGAAGGCAGCCCTCCTCAAGCACTTCGGCTCGGTCAAGAAGATGCGGGCCGCCTCGCTCGACGATCTGGGCGAGGTGAAGGGCGTGGGGTCGACCCTCGCGGCGGCGGTGCACGCCGCGCTGCACGATGACGCGGGGTGAGTTCCTTGGGCCGTGCTGCGCCCCTGCGCCGCTAGGGTTGGGTGCATGAATGCAACTCCCGAGGTGCACAAGCCGCAGCAATCGGAGATCGTGGTGCTCACCGGCATGTCCGGCGCAGGACGCACCACGGCGGCGCACGCCCTGGAAGACATGGGCTGGTACGTCGTCGACAATCTGCCGCCGCAGATGCTCCAGACCCTGACCGACCTCGTGGCGCGCACGCCGGAGGCGCTGCCCAAGCTGGCCGTGGGCGTCGACATTCGCTCGCGCAGCCTGTTCCCCGCCCTGCGCGAGTCCCTCGAGGCGATGCGGGCCGCCGGGCTGAACTACCGGGTGGTCTTCCTCGACGCCGACGACGACGTCCTGGTGCGCCGCTTCGAGCAGGGCCGGCGCCCCCACCCGCTGCAGGGAGACGGCCGGATCGTTGACGGCATCGCCGCTGAACGCGTGGCCATGGCCGAGTTCAAGGACACCGCGGAGATCGTCCTGGACACCTCCCGCTTCAATGTGCACGAGCTGGCCGCCGCCGTGCACGAGGTCTTCTCCGACGAGGGACCCATCACCCTTCGATTGAACGTCATGAGCTTCGGCTTCAAGTACGGGCTCCCCGTCGACGCCAACTACGTCGCCGATGTGCGCTTCGTTCCGAATCCGCACTGGATCCCCGAGCTGCGCCCGCACACGGGTCAGGACCCTGACGTCCGCGACTACGTGCTGGCCGCCGGGGGCACGCGCGAGTTCATCGAGCATTACGTCGCGGCGCTTGCCCCCGTTTTCGAGGGCTACCGCCGCGAGCGCAAGCACTACGCCACCATCGCGATCGGCTGCACGGGCGGCAAACACCGCTCCGTGGCGATCTCCGAGGAGATCGCGCGCCGGCTCTCCGGGTTCCCCGAGGTGCGCGTTTCAGTGGTGCACCGCGACCTCGGGCGGGAGTGAACGTGGAGATTCCCACCGGCTTCCTGCCGATGCTTGCCCCCAAGCTCAGTCCTCACGCGCCCGCGGCGCAGTGGAGGGTCACGGCCCTGGGCGGAGGGCACGGCCTGTCGGCGTCCCTGCAGGCGCTGCGCCGCCTCGACACCGACCTCACGGCTGTCGTGACCGTGGCGGACGACGGCGGCTCCTCCGGCACCCTGCGCGACGAGTTTGGCGTGCTACCGCCCGGCGATCTGCGCATGGCCCTCGCGGCCCTGTGCGACGACACCGAGTGGGGCAGGACGTGGGCCGACGTCATGCAGCACCGCTTCAGCTCGCGGCCGGAATCGGCGGGCACACTGGATCGGCACGCCCTGGGCAATCTGCTCATCGTGGCGCTGTGGGAGATGCTCCAGGACCCCGTGGAGGGCCTGCGCTGGGCCGGCAGCCTGCTCGGCGCGCGCGGCCGCGTGCTGCCCGTGAGCACCACGCCGCTGACGATCCACGGCACGGTGCTCTCACAAAGCGTCGACGGGGCCCTGAACTCGCGCTCGGTGTCCGGCCAGGTGGAGCTGGCCCGCGCCGCCCAGAAGGGGCGCGTGACCGAGATCGGGCTGGATCCCGCCGGGGCCCCGGGCACGCCGGAGGCCCTCTCCGCGATCATGGAGGCCGACTGGAATGTGCTCGGCCCCGGTTCCTGGTTCACCTCGGTGCTGCCGCACCTGCTGCTGCCGGACGTGCGGCGCGCCCTGGAACAATCGCCCGGGCGGACGCTCGTGACCATGAACCTCACCACAGACACCTCCGAGACGCTGGAGCTTGACGCGGCGGATCACCTCGACCTGATTCGGCGCTACGCCCCGCAGTTGCGCGTGGATGCCGTGTTGGCCGACCCCACCTCCGTGGAGGACGTGAGCCGGTTCCGCGAGGCGGCCCACCGGCTCGGGGCACGGGTCTTCTTCGATAGAGTGGGCCAGCGCGATGGCCAACCCATCCACGATCCGCTGCGGCTCGCGGCGGCCTATCGCGACGTGATTTCCTCCTTCTGAGCGCCCCAGGGCGCGACACGGAGACCAACGCACCCGAAAGGATCCGTGCACCCATGGCGTTGACCGCTTCCGTCAAGGACGAACTAGCCAGGCTCGAGGTGAGGCAGACCTCGCAGCGCCGGGCGGAGGTCGCCACCTTGCTGCGGTTCGCCGGAGGACTGCACATCATCTCCGGCCGCATCGTGATCGAGGCCGAGGTGGATTCAGCCGCGACCGCCCAGCGCGTGCGGCGCGCCTTGGCCGAGGTCTACGGCCACCGCGCCGAGGTCATCGTGGTCTCCGGCGGCGGCCTGCGTAAGGGCGAGCGCTTTGTGGTCCGCGTGGTCCGCGAGGGCGAGGCCCTGGCCCGCCAGACGGGCCTCCTGGACGGCCGCGGGCGCCCCGTGCGCGGGCTTCCCTCGACCGTCGTGAACGGCTCGGTGCTCGACGCCCGCGCCGTGTGGCGCGGCGCCTTCCTCGCGCACGGCTCGCTCACCGAGCCCGGTCGCTCCTCCGCCCTCGAGATCACGTGCCCAGGGCCGGAGTCGGCCCTCGCCCTCGTCGGAGCGGCGCGCCGCCTCGGCCTGAGCGCTAAGGCCCGCGAGGTCCGCGGCGTGGACCGCGTGGTGCTGCGCGACGGCGACGCGATCGCCGAGCTGCTGCGCCACATGGGGGCAAGCCAGACCCTCTCGGTGTGGGAGGAACGACGCCAGCGCAAGGAGGTCCGCGCGACCGCCAACCGCCTTGCAAACTTCGACGACGCCAACCTGCGCCGCAGCGCGCAGGCGGCGGTGGCCGCGGGCGCCCGGGTGGCGCGCGCCCTCCAGATCCTGGGCGACGACGTTCCAGAGCACCTGCGAGATGCCGGCACGCTGCGCCTGCAGCACAAGGACGCGAGCCTCGACGAGCTCGGGCGGCTCGCCGACCCCCAGCTCACGAAGGACGCCATTGCCGGCCGCATCCGTCGCCTCCTGGCGATGGCAGACAAGGCGGCCGCCGAACGCGGCGAGCCGGGCACCGAGGCCGCGGTCCCGCTCGAGGCCCTCGAGGACTGACGCCCGCGCCGCCCACACGGCCACCCGGCGTCGGGCCTTCCGCCTTGAGGCCGACACGCCCGGAAGGGGAATAGACGCCGCGTTGCGCACGGTTGTGCCTGCTGTCCCCGGGCGCGCTAGTGTCTAGGGAAGTGGGCCCTTGCGGCCCGCACACAAGAAGAACGGGCGGCAACAGCACGTGTGTCGCCCATGAACTGGAGGAATCATGTCGCTGTACACCCTCCCGGAGCTGCCGTACGACTACGCCGCTCTGGAGCCGAACATCTCCGCCCGCATCATGGAACTGCACCATGACAAGCACCACGCCACCTACGTGGCCGGCGCCAACAAGGCCCTGGAGCAGCTCGCCGAGGCTCGCGAGAAGAACGACTTCGCCAACATCGCCAAGTTCTCCAAGGACCTGGCCTTCAACCTGGGTGGCCACACCAACCACTCGATCTTCTGGAACAACCTCTCCCCGGAGGGCGGCGACCGTCCCGAGGGCGAGCTGGCCGCGGCCATCGACGACGCCTTCGGTTCCTTCGAGGCCTTCCAGGCCCACTTCACCCAGGCCGCTCTGGGCATCCAGGGCTCCGGCTGGGCCCTGCTCGCCCTCGAGGGCCTTGGTGGCAACCTCGTCATTGAGCAGCTCTACGATCAGCAGGGCAACGTGCCGGTGGCCACGACCCCGCTGCTGATGCTGGACATGTGGGAGCACGCCTTCTACCTGGACTACGTCAACGTCAAGGCCGACTACGTCAAGGCCTTCTGGAACATCGTGAACTGGGCCGACGTCTCCGCCCGCTTCGAGGCCGCCCGCTCCGGCGCCCAGCAGCTCATCGTTCCGGGCCGCTGATTTAGCCCCGCACCTCAGCTGTTCTAGCCCTTCGCGCCCGGCGCTGTGAGATGACTCTCACGGTCCGGGCGCGAAGCGTGTAGACTGAAAGACATCAGCGCGAAACCGCGGGGAAATCACCCGCGAACCGCGCCACAGGCCGCCCTATTCGGCGGCCGAGACACGACGGTGTGTCCCCGGTCCATCATGGAAATCCGGGCCGCGTCGGTCTCTTGAACTCCGGGAGCCACACTCTTGCTCCCTCGTCGCGGCCTGCTCGTCTCAAGGAGCACAGCAGTGACCACTCGCATCGGCATCAACGGGTTTGGCCGCATCGGTCGCAACGTCCTTCGCGTCATCAAGGCCCAGGGCCGCGACGTGGAGATCGTGGCCATCAACGATCTCGCCCCCGTCGACGACATCGCGATGCTCATCAAGTACGACACGATCCTGGGCGCCTACCCGGGCACGGTTGAGGCCGACGGCCAGAACCTGATCGTGGACGGCAAGGCCATCACGGTCACGCAGCACCGCGACCCGGCCGAGATCGACTGGGCCGGTGCCGGCGCGGAGATCGTGCTTGAGTGCACCGGCCTGTTCACCGACGGTGAGAAGGCCAAGGCCCACCTCGCCGGCGGCGCCAAGAAGGTCATCATCTCCGCCCCCGGCAAGAACGTCGACGGCACCTTCGTGCTCGGCGTCAACGAGGGCACCTACGACCCGGCCACGATGAACGTCATCTCGAACGCCTCGTGCACCACCAACTGCCTGGCCCCGCTGGCCAAGATCATCAACGACGAGTTCGGCGTCGTCGAGGGTCTCATGACCACGGTGCACGCCTACACGGGCGATCAGAACCTGCACGACAACGTGCACAAGGGCGACAAGCGGCGCGCACGCGCCGCCGCGCAGAACACCATCCCGACCTCCACGGGTGCCGCCAAGGCCATCGGCGAGGTGCTCCCGGAGCTGGCCGGCAAGCTCAACGGCTCCGCCCTCCGTGTCCCCGTCATCACGGGCTCCATCACCGACCTCACGGTCACCGTGAGCAAGCCCGTCACGGTCGAGGCCGTCAACGCCGCCTACGCCAAGGCCGCCTCCGAGGGCGCCCTCGCTCCGTACGTGAAGTACAACGAGGACCCGATCGTCTCCTCCGACATCGTTGGCGACTCGCACTCGATGATCTTCGACGCCCCGCTGACCCAGGTCATCGGCCAGCAGGTCAAGGTCTTCGGCTGGTACGACAACGAGTGGGGCTACACCTCCCGCCTCGTCGACATCGCCGCGTTTGTCGGCGAGAAGCTCTGAGCGCAGGTTCAGTGAAGCACGACGCCCGCCACACCGAGACCTCGGTGTGGCGGGCGTCGTGCGCTGGCCTAAAGTTGATGCCATGAGTGCTCAGACCCTTGATGATCTTCTTGCCACCGGCGTTGCCGGCCGCACCGTGCTCGTCCGTTCGGACCTGAACGTGCCGCTGGATGCCGAGGGCAACGTGACGGACGACGGCCGCGTGCGCGCCTCGATCCCCGTCGTCTCCAAGCTGGCCTCCGCCGGTGCCCGCGTCATCGTGCTGGCCCACCTCGGCCGCCCCAAGGGCGCCCCCGAGGCCCGCTTCTCCATCCGCCCCGCGGCGCTGAAGCTGCGCGAGCTCTCCGGCCTGCCCGTGCAGATCGCCGAGGACGTCGTGGGCGAGTCCGCGACCGCCCTCGCCGCCGCCCTGCAGGACGGCGAGGTGCTCGTGGTCGAGAACGTGCGCTTCGAGCCGGGCGAGACGAGCAAGGACGACGCCGAGCGCGTCGCCCTGGCCGCCCGCTACGCCGCCCTCGCCGGCGAGAACGGCGCCTACGTCGACGATGCCTTCGGCGCCGTCCACCGCAAGCACGCCTCCGTCTACGACATCGCGTTTGCCCTCCCGGCCTACCAGGGCGACCTGGTCCGCGACGAGCTCGTGGTCCTGCGCCGCCTGACCGAGAACCCCGAGCGCCGCTTCGTGGTCGTGCTCGGCGGTTCAAAGGTCTCCGACAAGCTCGCGGTCATCGATCGCCTGCTCGACGTGGCGGACGAGCTGCTCATCGGCGGCGGCATGGCCTTCACCTTCCTGAAGGCGCTCGGCTTCGACGTGGCAGGCAGCCTGCTCGAGGTGGACCAGCTGGACACCGTGCGCTCGTACCTCGCCCGTTCTGAGGCCGGTGCCGCCCGCATCGTCCTGCCGACCGACGTCGTCGTCGCCGCCGCGTTTGCGGCCGACGCCGCCCACGAGGTGCGTCCGGCCGACGACATCGCGGGCGGCGAGATCGGCTCCACGGGCCTGGGCCTGGACATTGGCCCCGAGTCCGCCGCTGCCTTCGCCGAGCGCATCGCCGGCGCCAAGACGGTCTTCTGGAACGGCCCCATGGGCGTGTTCGAGATGGAGGCCTTCGCCGGCGGCACCCGCACCGTGGCGCAGGCCCTGGCCGACACCCCCGCGTTCACCGTGGTGGGCGGCGGCGACTCCGCCGCCGCCGTGCGCTCGCTCGGCTTTGCCGACGCCGACTTCGGCCACATCTCCACCGGCGGCGGCGCCTCCCTCGAGTACCTCGAGGGCAAGGCGCTCCCCGGCCTCACCGCACTCGAAGGGAAGTAGCACCATGGCGAAGATCGTCGATGGCAAGTTCCTCCGTCGCCCGCTGATCGCCGGCAACTGGAAGATGAACATGGACCACCGCCAGGGCATCACCCTGCTGCAGAAGACCGTGTGGACCCTCCAAGACGCCAACTTTAAGTTCGACCGCGTGGAGGTGGCCGTCTTCCCGCCGTTCACCGATCTGCGCGGCGTGCAGACGCTCGTGGCCGGCGACGACCTCCCGGTGGCCTACGGCGGCCAGGACCTCTCCCCGGCGGACGAGGGAGCGTACACGGGCGACATCTCGGGCGCCTTCCTCAAGGCCCTCGGCTGCGGCTTTGTGCTCGTTGGCCACTCGGAGCGCCGCACGCTGCACGGCGAGGGCGACGACGTCGCGCTGGCCAAGGTGCAGGCCGCCCTGCGCCACGAGCTCGTCCCGGTGCTGTGCGTCGGCGAGAGCCTCGAGGTGCGCCGGGCAGGCACCCACGTGCAGCACACGCTCGACCAGCTCAACGCTGTGACGAGCCAGCTCGATGCGGCGACCGTCGCGAACCTCGTGGTGGCCTACGAGCCCGTCTGGGCCATCGGCACGGGCGAGGTGGCCGGCCCGGCCGACGCCCAGGAGATGTGCGCCGCGCTGCGCGAGGCAGTTCGCGCCTCCCATGGCGACGAAGCGGCCGAGGGCCTGCGCCTGCTCTACGGCGGCTCCGTGAAGGCGGCCAACGTGGCGGCGATCATGTCCGAGGTGGACGTGGACGGCGTGTTGGTCGGCGGCGCGAGCCTCGACGCCGGGGAATTTGCTAATATTGCACGGTTCGAGCAGCACCTCGTCACCGACGGGCAGCGCTGAGCGAATCCCTTAGACGAAAGAGAGTCCCCGCAGTGAACGTGCTGACGATCGTCCTTCAGGTCCTGGTGGCCCTCACCAGCGTGCTCCTGGCTCTGACGGTCCTGCTCCACAAGGGCCGCGGTGGCGGCATCTCCGACATGTTCGGTGGTGGCATGACCTCCTCGCTGGGTTCCTCCGGCAGCGCCGAGAAGACCCTGACCACCATCACGGTGTGGATTTCGGTCATCTGGATCGCCGGCATCATCGGGCTCGCGCTGCTCATGCGCTTCAACCCGACCGTCTGACGCTCCCGCCGCGGCCAGCCCGCGGTGCCCCAGGGGCCGGAACCTCCTCGCGAGGTTCCGGCCCCTGTTGCGTTCACGGCCCACCGCCGGCGGCCCGGGCACAGCACACAGCCCGACGTCGCGCGCTTGCCTGGGGCGCGCGACGTCGGGCTGTGGCGTGGTGTTGCCTTCCCCCTAGCGGGGGCTGGGCGCGACGGGGGAGAGGTTGCAGGCCGGGAGGCCGTGCGTGAGCACGCGACCGAGCACGACGTCGTCGTCGAGGCGGCGCAGCTCCTCGGCGAGGCACGCAGGCAGCGTGCGCACGGGAAGCGCCACGTGCTGGACCGACTGGCCCGGCAGGTATTTTTTTTTTAAGGATACGTCGTGAAGCGAGATCTACACGTCGCCGCCGCGGCGGGCCAGGCGCACGCCCTGCACGGGCGCCTCGCCCTCGGCCGCGGCGAGGCGGACCGGGACGGTGGGGAGCTGCAGCTGCAGCCACGCCGCAAGCAGAACCGTGCTGGTGGAGGTGAGCGCCCCGTGCACCGTGATGTCGCGCAGCCCGCGCGTGCCGTACTGATCCAGGATGGAGGTCAGCTGCGTGCGCCAGAGCGTCAGGCGCGTCCAGGACAGATCCGTGTCCCCGGGGCGCCACGAGGCGGCCAGGCGGTTCAGGGCGTCAAGCGGATCCGGCTCGGCCGCGGCGTCGGTGATGCGGCGCTGCGAGATGACTCCGAGCGGCGTGGAGGACACGTCCTCGGGAACGCCGGAGGGCCACCAGGAGACGACCGGGTCGTCCGGCAGCAGGAGCGCCGAGATGAGCGACTCGTCCGGCTCGTTGAGCTCGCCGGAGGTGCGCAGGATGATGACCTCGGAGGCGCCGGCATCGCCGCCGACGCGGACCTCGCCCGAGAGCCCGGTGGGGCGGTCGGCGCCCTCGCGGACGACCACGATGACGCGGCAAGGGTGTTCGCGGGCCGCGGCCTGGGCCGCCTCGACGGCCGCCTCTTCATGGCCAGGGAGCGTAGAGACCACGAGCGTCAGCACGCGCGCGTTGGAGCCAACGTGGCCCTCGCGGCGCAGCATGACGAGCGTCTTGGCAACCTGGGAGGTCTTGGTGTCTGGGAGATCGACGATCATGGGCGACGCCACGTCCTTCCATCCTTGGCCAGCAGGAGGTGGGCGGAATCCGGCCCCCAGCTGCCCGGTGCGTACGGCTCCGGCTGTTCGGTGAGGGAGGCCCAGTACTCCTCGAAGGGATCGAGGATGCGCCAGGACTGCTCCACCTCGGCGTGCCGCGGGAAGAGCGGCGGCTCGCCGAGCAGGACGTCGAGGATGAGGCGCTCGTAGGCCTCGGGGGAGGACTCGGTGAACGAGCTGCCGTAGGAGAAATCCATCGTCACATCGCGCACCTCCATCTGCGTTCCTGGCACCTTGGAGGCGATGCGCAAGGTGGCTCCCTCGTCAGGCTGCACGCGGATGACCACGGCGTTCTGGCCGAAGTCGGCGCCGGAATTGTCGTGGAAGAGCAGGTTCGGGGCCTTCTTGAAGACCACGGCGATCTCGGTGACGCGACGGCCGAGGCGCTTGCCGGCGCGAAGGTAGAACGGCACGCCGTCCCAGCGGCGGGTGGCGATCTCCAGGCGGATCGCGGCGAAGGTCTCGGTCGTGGAGTGCGGGTCGAAACCCTCCTCCTCGAGGTAGCCGGTGACCTTCTCGCCGCCCTGCCAGCCGCCCGCGTACTGCCCGCGGGCGCAGGCCGAGGCGATGTGGGCCGGGACCTTGACGGCGCTGAGCACCTTCTCCTTCTCGGCGCGCAGATCGTCGGCCGTGAAGCCGACCGGCTCCTCCATGGCCGTGAGGGCCAGGAGCTGGAGCAGGTGGTTCTGGATGACGTCGCGGGCGGCGCCCACGCCGTCGTAGTAGCCGGCGCGGCCGCCGATGCCGATGTCCTCGGCCATGGTGATCTGTACGTGGTCCACGTGCTGCGCGTTCCACAGAGGCTCGAAGAGGCGGTTGGCGAAGCGCAGCGCCAGGAGGTTCTGGACCGTCTCCTTGCCAAGGTAGTGATCGATGCGGAAGACGTCATCCGGGCGGAACACGCTCTCCACGACGTCGTTGAGCTCGCGGGCGCTGAGGAGGTCGTGGCCGAAGGGCTTCTCGATGACGACGCGGCGCCAGGGCTGCTGACCCGTCTCCGGGTCCTCCCACGCCTGGTCGGCGAGGCCGTGCTCGCTGAGCTTGCCGCAGACGGCTTCGAAGGCCTTCGGCGGGATGGAGAGGTAGAAGGCGCGGTTGCCGCCCGTGCCGCGGGTGTCGTCGAGCTCCTGCAGCACCTCGCCGAGGCGCTCGTAGGCGGCGTCGTCGTCGAAGCCGCCGGTCACGAAGCGGAAGCCGCCGGCCAGCTGATTCCAGACGTCCTCGTCGAAGGGGGTGCGCGCGCGCTCCTCGACCCAGGCGCGGGCCTGCTCGACGAACTGCTCGTGGCTCCAGTCGCGGCGGCCGAAGCCGATCACGCCGAAGCTCGCGGGGAGCAGGCCGCGGTGGGCCAGGTCGTACACGGCCGGCAGGAGCTTCTTGCGGGCAAGGTCGCCCGTCACACCGAAGAAGATCAGCGTTCCGGGGCCGGAGATGCGCTTGAGACGACGATCGTCCTTCTCGCGCAAAGGATTGGGGG
>JALAHE010000100.1 GCA_022712075.1 Galactobacter sp. | reverse complement strand
GTGGACGGGGGCGCCCGGCAAGATCGAACGTCTGTTCGATCGGGGTGGACGATGGTCACTGGAGCCAGTTGATCCGCCCACCTATTCGACGACGGCGACGGTCGTGGAAGTATCCCTGGAATCCGCGAGATTTCGCGGGACAAGTGGCAGCCGTCGGAGTAAACTTAGAGCATAGATTCGAATCCGTTGATGCGTTCGAAGGGAGGACGCCGTGCTCAGTAGCAACGCACTGCAGGAAGCGACCTCGCGCGTTCGTCAGATGCTCGCCCACTCCCCCGGCTCATGGGATGCCGCGAGCGAAACGGAACTCGTGGAACTGCTGGGCGCCGCGGCGGAGCTTTGCCGGGCGGTGGATGCGCTCAGGGTGAGCGTGGCCGGCGCCGTCAGCAGGCGCTCCGAGGGCTTCAACCGGGCGGAGTCCTTCGCAGCACGTTTGGGTTTCCGCGGCACCAAGCCGCTCCTCATGCAGGCCTTTGGCGTGCAGGCCCCCACCGCGGACATCCTGATCTCGCTGGCCCAGGCAACCGCACCACGCTCTGGCTTCTCCGCGGGCGAGCTACCACCCTTCCGCCCGGCGCTCGCCGCGGCGTTGCAGGCCGGCGAGCTCAGCGCCGACCAGGCCGCCGCCGTGCACCGGGAGCTGCCCCACCCCACGTCACCGGAGTCAGTGCCCGGCATGATCGCGGCCGCCGAGGTCTCGCTGGTGGCAGAGGCCACGGGCGGCCGGGTGGACCTCTCACGACCGTCCGTGCCGAAAGGCGACGCGCGCCTGGGGACGGGGTTCGGCGCCCAGGGCGTTGCGGCGACTCCGAACCCAAGCGAAGGCGCCGCCGGGGACCCGCCGGCCGGCTTCGGGTCAACGCCCAGCGGCACCACGCCCCCGGGCACCGGACTCGCTACCGCGTCCGCCCCCGCCCCGAGCGGACTCCCCGCGGGCCCGTGGGGTCACCCACCAGCCGGTGACCTCGCTACGGGGATCGGCGCCCGTGACACCGACGTTCGAGACCAAGATCCCTGGGGCGGCCGGCGCCTCGAGGTGCACCACGTGCGCAATCAGGCCAAGGTCTGGGCCAACCACATCGACCCGGACGGCCCCGAGCCGCGCTACGAGGAACAGCGACAGCGCCGCGCCCTTCGCCTGCGGGCGGCCCGCGGAGGCGGCTACACCCTGAGCGGCTTTGCCCCGGAGACGGAGGGTGCGCTCCTGCTCTCGGTTCTGGACGGCTTCACCGCCCCCGGGTCGCGTCGGGGCGAGGCAGCCTCGACCCTGGGCGCCGGGCAGCACACGCCGGACAACGACGCTTCCAGCGATGCGCCCGCCGACCGCAGCTCCGATCAGCAGAACTTCGACGCCCTGCACGCCATGGTCGAGGAACACGTGCGCTCCGGTGCCTCCGCCGCCGGCGTGGGAGCCAGCTCTGCGCTCGTCGTGACCGTCACCCTCTCGGCTCTGGCCGAATACCTGGTGGCAAACGAGGCCGGGCTCGTCGACGGGCAGGGCTCGTTCGCGGGAGCGGTCGTGCCTGGTGGGCTCCTTCCTCCGCTGGACGGCGAGCTCCGACGTCCCGAGACCGGCTTGCGCGGCTCGGTGGCCTGCCCTCCCGGAGAGGAGTCGTTCCCGCCCGCGGCAGACAAGGCAGCCCTCGGCCCGGCGTTCACCACCCTTGAGACCCTGGCCCGGGCCCGCGAGGCTCGGCTCTCACGCACAGAGCAACCGATTCCACTGTCGGCGCTCGCCGCCAGGCTGTGCGAGGACGCGGTGGGGTTGCTCATCACCGACGATGCCGGTTCGCCGCTGGCCTACGGCCGTTCACGTCGGCTCTTCTCGCCGCAGCAGCGTCGGGTTCTCACCGTGAGGGACGGAGGCTGCCGGGCCCCCGGCTGCAACGCTCCCCCAGGCTGGTGCCACGCCCACCACGTAATTCCGTGGGAACGTGGAGGCCCCAGCGACGTCGACAACGCGGTGCTCCTGTGTAGCTTCCACCACCACGAGGTGCATCGCGGGCGTCTCGTCGCGTTGCCGGCACAGGGCGGGAACGGTTCTCCCCGGATCGTTTGTGCGCTCACTGCACGGGCGCTCGAGCGTCGAGGCGCCACAGTCGTCGGCGCAGGCGTCGGGCCGCGCGAACGCGCGCTGCCCACACCGCCGCCGTCACCGACACCGACACCGACACCGACGAGGGTCCCACCGAGCGTCCTGCGGTCGGCGAGCGCTCAAGCGTTCGGGCTCGGCGGACAGGTCTGGACCGCTAGGCTCCCGCGCGAGACAGCGGAAGCCTGGTCAGCGAGGTATCGGCGGCACCACCACGTTCGGTTCGGTCCAGCGGAAACCAACGCCGGCCGCCCGGGCGATCGCCCGGCGCACCAGCAGGGCGGGCACCCGGTGACCTGGCAGGGAGGAAGCGCAGGAGGAAAGAAGGGTAGGCGCCACGAAGTGCGGTCGACTGGCAGCCCCTGATCGCAGACGACTCTCCTCGCCAGACGACAGCGGCGCCCCTCACCGGCCGCCGGGAGCCACCCGACCGGCCACTGAGCGAACCAACACGGCGGGCGGATGGGCGCGACGGTCGGACGGTCCCGCGCCCTGTGGCGTGGGTGTGGTCGCACCGTCGCCACCCCATCACCCAGGCCCTTGGTGTTGAGAGGTCGCTAGGAGGCTGAGAAGATTCGGGCCCCTTCGGCGTCGGCCGGGCTGGGCTTCGGGAGAGGAGCGCCGCCAGGGGCCATGGTGCGGTCGTCACGCTTCGGCTGATCGACGAACTCCATCACGGCCCCCAGCACCGCGCCACCTCCGGCCAGCCAGACCCGCGGGGCTCGAACCCCCTTGGCCCGCAGGAACTGCACGGCCCTGCGGTCGCACCAGAAGCTAAACCAGAGCGCCGCTCCGGTCGCCGCACCCCCGGCGAGTGCGAGGGCGCCCGTCGCAGCGAGCTTCTGCTGCAAAGAAGGCTCGGGGCGAGCATCCCCACCTCCTGTGCCGTCACCGCCCACGCCACCCGCGGGGCTCAAGCGGAACGCGGGG
>JALAHE010000099.1 GCA_022712075.1 Galactobacter sp. | reverse complement strand
GCGATGGCGCGCTGCATGGCGCCGATCAGCGAGGGCTTGCCCTGGCGCTTGCTCCAGACATCGAAGGCGACGGCGAGCAGGAGCACGAGGCCCTTGACAACGTAGGTCGTGGAGGTCGGGGCGGACATGAGCTGCAGGCCGTTGTTCAGCACGGCCATGACGAGCGCGCCGATGATGGAGCCCATCACGGTGCCGACACCGCCCGAGACGGCAGCGCCGCCGATGAAGACGGCCGCGATGGCGTCGAGCTCCCAGCTCGTGCCGTCCAGCGGGCCGGAGCCCTGGGAACGGGCAACGAACATCATGCCGGCCACGGCGGCGAGCATCGACATGTTCATCATGACGAAGAAGTCGACCTTCTTGTCGTCGATGCCGGAGAGGCGCGCGGCCTGGCGGTTGCCGCCCACGGCGTAGATGGCGCGGCCGGCCACGGTCTTGGAGGTGACGAACTGGTAGATGATCACGAGGACCACCACGATGATGCCGGCGACCGGGAACGAGGTGCCCGGGCGGCCCGTCGCGAAGAGGTACATCACGGCGAGGATGACCACGGACATGATGATCACGCGGGTCATGTCGGCCCACATCGGCGCGTTGAGGCTGCCGCTGCGTGTGTTGCGGGAGCGGCGGCGGAAGGTCGAGAAGATCAGGAACGCCACGGCGATCAGGCCAAGCGCGATGGTAGGCAGGTTGAACGGCGCGTTGGCCATGCCATCGGGCAGGTAACCGTTGCCGATGAAGGTGAACTCCTGCGGCACGGAGATGGTGTTCTGCTTGCCAAAGACCTGGTTCAGGCCGCGGAAGATCATCATGCCCGCGAGGGTCGTGATGAACGCGGGGATGCCAACGTAGGCGACCCAGAAGCCCTGCCACGCGCCGGCGAGGGCGCCGACAGCGAGGCCGAGGATGATGCCGACCCACCACGGGATGCCCCAGTCACGCATGGCCAGCGCCACCACGATGCCGACGAAGGCGGCGACCGATCCGACCGAGAGGTCGATGTGGCCCATGATGATGACCATGACCATGCCGATGGCCAGCACCAGCACGTACGCGTAGCCGTTGACCAGGTTCTGGAAGTTCGACGGCGAGAGCACGCTGCCGTCGGTCCAGAACTGCCCGCCGCCCTTGAGCGACGTGGAGATCTGGAAGAAGATGATCAGCGCAACGAGCGCGAACACCATCCCGAATTGGCGGATGTTCCCGCCAAACAGCTGTTTCAGGGAATTCACGGCGTTCTTTCTCCTCGTGGGTGTGTGGTGGTGCGGTGAAGGTCAGGCGGCGGTCGCCGGGCGGGGGTTCGCGGAGGTCATCATGCGCATCAGGTTTTCCTGCGTCGCATCCTCTCGCTTGACCTCGCCCGTGATGGCGCCTTCGAAGATGGTGTAGACGCGGTCGGAGAGACCGAGCAGCTCGGGCAGCTCGGAGGAGACCACGATGACGGCCTTGCCCTGGTCGGCCAGGGCCTGGATGACGCCGTAGATCTCGTACTTGGCGCCCACGTCGATGCCGCGCGTCGGCTCGTCAAGGATGAGCACGTCGGGGTCGGTGAAGAGCCACTTGGAGAGGACAACCTTCTGCTGGTTGCCGCCAGAGAGCTTGGCGACGCCCTCGTCGACCGAAGGGGTCTTGGTGCGCAGGCGGGCGCGGAAGTCCTCGGCCACCATGTTCTCCAGGTGGTTGTCGACGACGCCGCGCTTGGAGATCTTGCCGAGGGCTGCCGCCACGTTGGTGCGCTTGATGGAGTCGAGCAGGTTCAGGCCGAGCACCTTGCGGTCCTCGGTCACGTAGCCGAGGCCGGCCTTGATGGCCTTGCGGACCGTGGAGAGGTCGACGCGCTTGCCGCGGACGAGGGCCTCGCCGGAGAGCTTGCGGCCGTAGGTCTCGCCGAACAGCGAACGCATGAGCTCGGTGCGGCCGGCGCCCATGAGGCCGGCGAAGCCGACGATCTCGCCCGCACGCACGGTGAAGGAGGCGTGCTTCGTGGAGAGACGATCGGCGATGCGCGGATCCTGCACCGTCCAGTCGCGGACCTCGAAGAGCACCTCGCCGATCTTCGGCTCGTGGTCGGGGAAACGCGACTCGAGCGAGCGCCCCACCATCGCCTTGATGATGGTGTCCTCGTTGAAGCCGTCCTCGCGGTTCATGGTCGTGATGGTCTTGCCGTCACGAATCACCGTCAAGGAATCGGAGATCTGCTCGATCTCGTTGAGCTTGTGGCTGATCATGATGCACGTGATCCCGCGGCTGCGCAGGCCGTCCATGAGCCGCAGGAGCTCCTGGGAGTCGTTCTCGTTCAGCGCCGCCGTGGGCTCATCGAGGATGAGCAGCTTGACGTTCTTGGCCAGGGCCTTGGCGATCTCGACCAGCTGCTGCTTGCCGACGCCGAGGTCCTTGATCTTGGTCGTGGGATCCTCCACGAGGCCCACGCGCTCCATGAGCTCACGCGCCTCGCGGCGGGTGGTGTCCCAGTCCACGACGCCGGCCTTGGCGCGCTCGTTGCCGAGGAAGATGTTCTCGGCGATCGAAAGCTCGGGGATCAGGGCGAGTTCCTGGTGCACGATGACGATGCCGGCGTCCTCGGACTGGCGCGTGCCGTTGAACTGCACCTCGGCGCCGTCGAACACGATCTGGCCCTCGTAGCTGCCGTGCGGGTACACGCCGGAGAGCACCTTCATGAGCGTGGACTTGCCCGCGCCGTTCTCGCCGCAGATGGCGTGAATCTCGCCGCGGCGCACTGACAGGTTGACGTCATCGAGCGCCACCACGCCGGGAAAGCGCTTGGTGATGTGGCGCATCTCGAGGAGCGCGTCCTGGGTCGGCATGAGGTGACCTCTCGTGTGTGGCGGGCGTCACGGCCCGGTGTGTGTAAAAAGTGAAGCGCGTGACGCCCTTGGCGTCAAGTCTTGAAATCAAACTGTTGAGGAAGTGCCCGACGGCGTGGGGAGCGGTCCGTAAAGATCGGACGGATCGGCGCGGTTCAGGACGGAGACGACGCCGCCGAGGGCCTCGGCGCGATCCCGCAGCGCCGATACGCGCACCGTGGTGGCGACGGCGATGTCGGGGACGGTGTGACGCTTCAGGCTGCGCCTGATGGGTTCGAGGAGCAGCTCTCCGAGGTCGGAGAGGGGCCCGCCGAGGAGGATGGTTTCGGGGTTCAGCAGGCTCGCGAGCTGCCCGAGCACCTGGCCGATCGACAGGCCGGCGTCCTCGACGACGCGCCGCGTGACGGTGTCTCCGGCCAGGGCGGCGGAGACCAGCTCGTCGGTGGTGGTGGGCGGGTTCGGCGCGGCCGCGAGGGCCCGGAGCATGGAGGAGGTGGAGGCGACGGTCTCGAGGCAGCCGCGGTTGCCGCAGCGGCAGACGAGGCCCTGGTCCACCACGATGGTGTGGCCGATCTCGCCCGCCAGGCCGCGGTGTCCGGCGTAGAGCTGCCCGTCGATGACGACGCCCGTGCCGATGCCCGTGCCGATCTTGACGAAGACGAAGTTTTGACCAGGCGGGGTCTCGCTCCAGCTCAGGTGGGCGAGAGCACCGAGGTTGGCGTCGTTGTTGACGAGGACCGGCACGTCGAGGACGTCGGAGAGGCGCGAGGCTACCTCCATGCCGATCCATTCTGGAAGGATCGCCCCCGAGCCGACGCGGCCGGTCATGGGGTCGAAGGGGCCTGGAATACCGACGCCGGCGCCGAGCACCTGCTCGTGGCTGCGGTGGGCCGCCTCGAGGGCCTCCTCCATGGCGCGCTTGGCGGCGGTCATACCGGTGACGGCGTCATGGCCGAGGGGAAGGATGCGCTGCACGTCGGCGAGGATGCGCCGCGAGGGCGTGGCCACGATGGCGCGCACGTGGCGACGGCCGATGTCCAGGCCCACGGCCACGCGGCCCGTGTCGACGAGGTGGATGTTGAGCGCCCGGCGCCCGGAGGAGGTGGTGCGCTCGAGGCGGACGCGGCCGGCGTCGTCGAGATCGCGGACGATGCTCGCGACGGTACCGGCGGAGAGTCCCGTGTGGCGGGTCAGCTGGGCCTGCGTTGAGGGACCGGCGGTGGCCAGCTCCTCGAGGACCCTGCGCACGTTGTCGCGGCGCAGTGATGACTGCGAACCGGGCCCCGCATGGTTCATGGAGCCGCCATTGGCTTCAGAAGGCATGGGCATACATTGCGTCATCCGGGGATTGATGTCAAGAAGTGAAGACAGTGGGGGCAAGGGCGCCCCGCCGCGAAGGCGACGGGGCGCGCGGGGCCGGGCGGTCGAGCCCGGCGGGGCGGCTCAGCCCTGCGTGGCCTCGCGATGCCGCGCAGCGAGCGCCACGTAATGGGCGGCGTTGCTCGCCAACTTGGCCACCTCCTCCTCGGAGAGTTCGCGGCGCACCTTCGCCGGGGCGCCGGCCACGAGCGAGCGCGGCGGCACCTGCATGCCCTCGAGCACGAGCGCCCCAGCGGCGACAAGGCTCTGCTCGCCGATGACGGCGCCGTTCATGATGGTGGCCGACATGCCGACAAGGCTTCCGGAGCCGATCGTGCAGCCGTGCACCACGGCCGAGTGGCCGATCGAGACGTCCTCGCCCACCGTGCATGGGAAGCCGGCGTCGGCGTGAAGCACCACGTTGTCCTGCAGATTGCTCCGGGCTCCCACGCGGATCGGCGCGCTGTCGCCGCGCACGGAGACGCCGTAGAAGGCGCTCGCGTTCTCGGCGAGCTGCGCGTCGCCGGACAGGACGGCGGTGGGGGCGAGGAAGGCGGAGGGATGGGCCGACGGGACGGCGTCCCCGAGCGAGATGAGATGTGCCATGCACCCCACTCTAGTGAGGCCGGTCACAGCCCGCTTTCTCACTAGACTGGGCTGGCCATGGAATGCTCCTACTTTGACGCCGGCCGTTGCCGCTCCTGCACGCTCATGGGTGAACCCCATCCGGTGCAGCTGGGCCGCAAGGACGCCCACACGCGCGCCCTCCTGGGCCCCGTGCCAGGGCTGGAATGGCTCGCGCCCTTCGCGGGGGCGGAGCGTGGCTTCCGCAACCGCGCCAAGATGGTGGTCGGCGGTGGATGGCGCCGCCCCACCCTCGGCATCCTCGACGCGGAGGGGCACGGGGTGGACCTGCGCGGCTGCGGGGTCATCGACCCTGCCATCACCGCGGCCCTGCCCGCCGTCGCCTCCTTCATCACGGCCGCCCGCCTGGCCCCCTACAGCGTCCCGATGCGCAGCGGCGAGCTCAAGCACGTGCTCGTGACGTGCAACCCGGACGGCCACTTGCTCCTGCGCTTTGTGGTTCGTAGCGAGGCGGCCGTCGAAGCGATCCGCGAGCACCTGCCCTCGCTACTGCGCCGCCTGCCGCAGGCCCTCATCGTCACCGCGAACCTCCTGCCTGAACACAAGGCGGCGCTCGAGGGCGAGACGGAGGTGCATCTGCACGGACCCGAGACCCTGCCCATGCCCGTGGGGCCGCTGCGCCTGCGCCTGCGCCCCCAGGGCTTCTTCCAGACCAACACCGAGGTCGCCGACGCGCTCTACCGCCAGGGCGCCGCGTGGGTGGACGAGCTGGACCCGGCCTCGGTGTGGGACCTCTACAGCGGCGTGGGCGGCTTTGCGCTCTCCAGCGCCGGAGCCGGGCGCACCGTGGTGGGGGTGGAGATCTCGCCGCAGGCCGTGGAGGGTGCCAAGGCCGCGGCGCTCGACAGCGGCGTGGACGGCGTCGACTTCCTCGCGGCGGACGCGACGGCGTTTGCCGAGGAGTCGCTGCCTCAGGATCAGCCGGAGCTGGTCATCGTGAATCCCCCGCGCCGCGGGCTGGGGGAGCGGCTGTGTGCGTGGCTCGAGTCGAGCTCGGTCGGGGCCATCCTCTATTCGAGCTGCAACGCGGAGACCCTGGCCCAGGACCTCGCGCGCATGCCCGGCTGGCGTCCCGTGCGCGCCCGGGTGATGGACATGTTCCCGCAGACCGAGCACTACGAGGTCATCACGCTGCTCGAGCGCGCCTAAGTCGCGCGGGGCCGTCGGCCGGATGCTCGCGCCGTCCGGCCGGCGTCAGCCCGTCACCTTTCGCACGCTCCACGCGCCGAAGCTGGCAACGGCCTCGGAGTGCTCCACGGCCGCTCCGGCGCCGCTCAGGCCGAGATTCTCGATGTTCTGGGTGACGATGGGCCCCACGACCACCCAGTCGACGCTGCGCCAGCCGTCCGGGTGATGCTCGGCGAACGCCGAGTCGAGGTCGAGCTTCTCCGTCACGATGACCCGCCACGGGTCCCGCCCGCGCGTCGCTGCGACGTCCTGCCACATCGAGTACGGCACCAACACGGTGTCGCCCTCCGGCACCCGCTCCTGCACGTACGCCATGGCCTGGCGCCAATCGGCGTTGGCGTCCTCGCCGAGCCGCTGGGCCAGCCCCGGCGCCCAGCTGGGCGCCGTGAGCGAGAGGCTCGCGAGGCACGCGAGGAAGCCGAGCGCGCGCCGCGAGGGGTTCCGCCCTGCCGAGTCCAGGGCGAGGTGGCGCCGGGCGACGCCCCACGCGGCGTCGGCTCCTGCCGCGGCGCCGAGCGCGAGGAAGGGCAGGGACGCCACGATGTACATGGCCGGGAGGTAGCCGGAGCCGAGCAGCAGCGGGGCGGCGGCGCAGAGCAGGTACACGAGGATCCACCGGCGTCCACGCCTGGTCAGCGCCACGAGCGCGCCGAACAAGCCCAAGCCGAGTAGCCACGGATCGCCCGCCCACCAGGAGCCGAGCAGCTGCTGCCGCGCGGAACCGGTTTCGAAGAGCCCGCCCGAGCCGGAGCGGGTCAGGAATTGGTAGGCCAGGGCGTCCTGCAGGGAGACCTTGTCCGGGCTGTGGAACAGCTCGCCGCGGAGCATGGCCATGAGGGGATAGAAGCTCAGCGCGAGGGCGCCGGAGGCGAGGAAGCCCACCACCGAAAAGGTGCGGGTCGACCACCGTTTGCGATGCACGAGGGCCACGAGCAGCGCGGGCCCGGCGAGCGCCGTCGTTTCCTTGGTCAACACGGCCAAGGCGAAGCACACGCCGGCGAGGACGTGGGGCCACAGCGCGCGCCGCGGCGAGAACAGCAGGACGAAGGCGCCGAGGAGCCAGGGCAGGGCGATGACGTCGAGGTAGGCCTGGCGCATGAGCCCGCCGGCCAGCGGGGAGAGCACGAGCAAGAGGCAGCCGAGCACGGCGGCGCCGCGGCGCAGGTGAAGGCGCCGGGAGAGCAGGAAGACGCTCAGGGCCGTGGCGATCACCGCCACGCCGCGCGCCGCCCCGATGTAGCTCCCATCCGGGAGGCCGACGGCGTGCAACAGCCACGCCGGCAGGGCCATGCTCAGCCAGCCAACCGGCGGGTGGTCGTACCAGTACGTGTAGGGGGCGAGGCGCCCGTCGAACGCCGCGAAGGCCTGGGCCGTGTAGGTTCCCTCGTCCTCGGCCATGACGGGGGAGCCGGCCAGGTTGACCCAGCCGAGGGCCAAGGCGAGCAGGGCCAGCGCCAGGCCGATGCCGGCGTCGAGCTGGTGCCGGCCCGGCCGGGGGAAAAGGGGGCGCTGCGCGGGAGGCAGGAGGGCTGCGTGGGCCACGGGCGGCCTCAGCCGCGCTCGCCGGCGCCGTGCGCGGAAGGCAGAGCGGCGGCGAGGGCGTGGGAGGAGACGGGGGACGCCGCCTCGGCGACGGGGCTCTGCCCCACCGCACCGGTGAGCCCCAGATGGGAGCCGGCGTGGGCGGTCTTCTCCCACGCGAAGTCGGTGCGCACGTATTTGATGCACGCGCGCAGAGCTGCCCAGAGCAGGATGGATTGGTACAGCGGGGTCAGCAGCACCAGGAGGACGTAGTCGCGCATGCGCAACGGGAAGCCGTGATCGCGGGAGAACTCGCGCAGCATGCACACGTCGAACACCACGGAGGCGATGGTCGGGGCGAGCGGCACGAAGGCGAGCATCGTGGCCCACAGCGGGAGCCCGCCCCAGAGCGCCAGGGCTAGATTGAGGGGCAGGAAGCCGCCGGCCAGCGCCATCGAGTGATGCTGCGTGAGCGTCCAGCGCGCCAATATCCGGGCACGGCGCGTGGGGATGCTGCGCCAATCGCCCTTGGCGTAGACCTGCATGAAGCCGAGCGCCCAGCGCGTGCGCTGGCGCACCAGACCGGGGATGGAATCCGGCGTCTCCTCGCGCGTCACGAGCTCGGGCGCGTAGGCAACGACCACCTTGTGGCCAAGCGTGGACAGGCGCACGCCGAGGTCGCAGTCCTCCGCGAGACAGCCCGGATCCCAGCCGCCGAGCCTGGCCAGCAGCTCGCGCCGCACGAACACCGTGGTGCCGCCGAGGGGGATGAAGCCGCGCCGGGCCTGGATGTGCAGGCGGGAGCGGAACCACGTGAAGTACTCGAGGCAATTGCGCAGCGCGTACCAGGAGTCCTGGTAGTTCACGAGCTGCACCGCCCCCTGCACGGCATCGGCGCCGGTGCTGGCGAAGGTCGTGTCAACGTGGCGCAGGAGGTGCGGGGCGGCGATGGATTCGGCGTCGAAGATGCCGACGACCTCGCCCGTGCACAAGCCGAGCGCTGTGTTGAGCTGCACCGGCTTGTTCTTGGTGCTGTGACGGTCAACGGAGACCTGGACGTGGCGCGGGTGGCGCGAGGCGATGCGCCTGGCTGCCTCCGTGGTCTCCGGATCGTCGTGGCCGACGGAGATGATGATCTGCGGCGTCCCGTGGCTCTGCGCCAGGAGGGCCCGCACGGTGGCCTCCATGACCTCCTCGCTCTCGTGTCTGCACGGGACGATGAGCGAAAACGTCAGGTGCGAGCGGTGGGCCGGCACCCCGTAGCGGGTGCGGCGGCGGGTATCCGGGCTCCACCAGGCGTAGGTGTTGAGGTAGAGCGAGAACACCGCGATGAAGGTGAGCGCCACCGAGATGGCCACGGAGAGCAGGGTGAGCACCGCGGTGAGCATCAGGCGTCACCGTCCCCGCGCCCGCAGGCGAGGCCGTCACGATTGCGGTCGAGGCCCGGCGGGTCCACCCCCGAAACGCGGACGATCAGGCCGTGGGCGAACATGGTGCGCACCTCCGTGCAGCTGTAGGGATGGGTCATGGAGGCCGGATCCTGCCCGGCCGCAAGCATGGAGCTGACGTGCTCGGCCTGACTCGGCGGCACGGCGGGAAGGCACTGGCCCGTCTCGCCGTACTCCTTGAGGCACGCGCCCGTGCCCCGCGCCGGGCCGAGCACGTCCTGGGGCGCCACCTTCGGCGCCGCCCCGAGCAAGCGCTCGCGGGTACCGTCGGCGCGCAGCGGCGCAGCGGCGCGGCGTCGCGGGGTCGCGACGCCGCGCCGTCGAGCGTCGTGCCGTCGCCACCGTGCCCGACGGCGGGTGGCTGGCTCGAGCTCGCGGGCGGCAGG
>JALAHE010000098.1 GCA_022712075.1 Galactobacter sp. | reverse complement strand
GGCCAAGTGCTCCGGCCGGCGAATCTGGGACGCGGCGATCGTCGCGGCGAGCCCCGCCATGCTCTTCGCCCTCACGGTCAACTGGGACATGTGGGCCGTGGCCATGCTGGCGCTCGGCCTCCTGGCGCTGGGTCGCGAGCACCCCTGGTTGGCCGGCATGCTCATCGGCCTGGGGGCCGCAACCAAGCTGTACCCGGCGCTCGCGCTCGGCGCGCTGCTCGTCATCGCGATCCGCACCGGCGTCTACAAGCCCTTCTTCAAGGTGGCGGCCGGCGCGGCCGCGGCCTGGCTTGCCGTGAACATCCCCTTCGCGATTGCCTCCTTCGATCGCTGGTGGACCTTCTACTCCTTCAGCGGCAGCCGCGGCGCTGGCAACTCCTCCGTCTACCAGGCCTGGGACCTCTCGGTGGGCCGCTGGTTCCCGGCCCTGCAGACCACCCCGAGCGCCATCACGATCATCGGCTTTGCGGCGTTTGCCCTGGCCTGCCTCGGCATCCTGGCCCTCGGCATCACGGCGCCCCAGCCCCCGCGCGTTGCCTCGCTCGTCTTCCTCGTGGTGGCGGCCTTTGTGCTGGTCGGCAAGGTCTACTCGCCGCAGTTTGTGCTCTGGCTCGTGCCGCTCGCGGCGCTCGCCTACCCGCGCTGGCGCGCCCTCCTGACGTGGCAGCTCTTCGAGGTGGCGCACTTCGCCGGCATCTGGATGTACCTCTACATGCACTCGGGCGACGAGAACGCGAAGGGCCGCTTCCCGGACGAGCTCTTTGTGCTCCTGATCCTTGGTCACATGGTCTCGCTCGGCTGGATCTGCTTCCTCGTGGTGCGCAGCGTCCTGCGCCCCGAGACCGATCCCGTGCGCCGCGTGGGCCTCGTTGATCCGCTCGGCGGCCTCTTCGCTGGCCGCGACGCGTACCCGCCCAAGCGCCCCGTCGCGTCGCCCCTGGCCGGCGCGCGCCACGCGGCGCCGCTCACCGCGCCCGTCGCCGTGGCCGTTGGCGCCGACCCGGCCGCCGAGGCACCCACGGCACCGGGCGCCGTCGTGCCCCTGCCGGGGGAGGCGGCCTCCGGCACCGTGGCGGCGGGCGCCGCCGCCGCACCGGGTACCGAACCGTTGCCCGACGCCGCGTCGGGGCCGGGTGCCCCCGTCCCCCTCGCGGGGGAGGACACGGCCGGAACCGAGCCGGGGGATCATCCCTCCGGGTCATGACCGGGTGGGTTCGGCGCCGATAGCGTGGGCGACATGATCGAGATCAGTCACCTGAGCAAGGACTATGGGGGAAAGGCCGCGCTGAGCGACGTCTCCTTCACCGTACAGCCGGGCCAAGTCACGGGCTTCCTTGGCCCCAACGGCGCCGGCAAGTCGACCACCATGCGCATCCTCATGGGGCTCGAGACCGCCACGGGCGGCACCGCCACCATCATGGGCCGCCCGCTCGCCCAGCACCCGGCGCCGCTGCGCACGGCCGGCGCGCTGCTTGATGCGCGCTCCCTGCACCCGGCCCGCAAGGCGCGCACCTCGCTCCTGGCGCTCGCCGATTCCAACGGCATCCCGGCCTCCCGCGTGGGCGAGGTCCTCGAGCTCACGGGCCTGGGCGCGGTCGCCGACAAGCGTTCCGGCGGCTTCTCCCTCGGCATGGGCCAGCGCCTCGGCATCGCCGCAGCGCTGCTCGGCGACCCGCAGGTGCTGCTCTTCGACGAGCCAGTCAACGGCCTCGATCCCGAGGGCGTGACGTGGGTGCGCCGGCTCTGCCGCGACCTCGCCTCGCAGGGGCGCACCGTGCTCATTTCCTCCCACCTGATGTCCGAGATGGCCCAGACCGCCGACCGCGTGGTGGTGATCGGCCGCGGCCGGATCCTCGCGGACGCCGCGCTCGAGGAGTTCACCTCGCGCCTCGGCGAGAGCCACGTGCTGGTGGGCGCCTCCGACACCACGGCGCTCGGCAACGCCCTGCACGCCGGCGGGGCCGACGTGCGCCGCCTCGACGCCAACCGCCTCGACGTGCGCGGCGTTGACGCCGCCCACGTGGGCCGCGTGGCCTTCGAAACGCGGGTCATGCTCAGCGAACTCACGCAGGTGAAGTCCTCCCTCGAGGACGCGTACCTGCGCCTGACGGCCGCCGAGGTCGAGTACCGCTCCGGGGTCCAGACCCCCCAGCCGCAGGAGGTCATCCGATGAGCGTCCAGGGTGCGTACACGCGCGACACCGTCCCCGAGAACCCGGCCCTGGCCGGCGCCCGAGTCACCTTTGGGCGCGTGCTGCGCTCCGAGTGGCGCAAGCTCTGGTCGCTGCGCGCCACGTGGATCATGTTCAGCGTCGGGGCGTTCCTCGTGCTCGCCTTCGCGGCGGTGGGCGGCCTCGGCATCGGCACGATCATCAAGTCAGATGGCGTCGCCGGGCTGGGGATCTTCGACACCGAGTCGCTGCCGGCGAGCATCGTGACCTCCGCCGCGACCTCGGGCTTCCTCTTCGGGGCGCTTCTGATCGGCGTGGCCTTCGTGGTCAACCTGGCGGGAGAGATCAACCAGCACACCATCGTCTCGACGTTCTC
>JALAHE010000097.1 GCA_022712075.1 Galactobacter sp. | reverse complement strand
GGTCCCATCCCGAACCCGGAAGCTAAGCCCTACAGCGCCGATGGTACTGCAACCGGGAGGTTGTGGGAGAGTAGGACGCCGCCGGACACAACCACACAGGAAGGCCCCGCAGCCCCCACCACACAACGGTGGAGAGGCGCGAGGCCTTCCTCACGTTAACAACCCAAAGAACCGGAGAGCCACAAGCCGGCCAAAACGACGGTTGAGCGACAGTCGGCACTCCGATGAGGGGGAGAGGGCGGCCCGGCGCTGGGGCCGCTCCCTAGACTGGGTACATGGATTCGCTGTTTTCCCACGCTCCCGAGCCGTCTGCCACGCCCGAACCTTCGCTGGCCGGCCCCACGGCCTCGGAGTCGCTGACCTTGCCCTTGGCGCCGGAGCAGGCGGCCGAGGCGGTGGTCGACTATCTGCACCTCTGGTGGCCCGCGGCGAGCGTCCTCGATGCCCAGGACGCGGGTGGAGCCCATCTCTGGTGGGACGCTGAGGGCTTCGGCGCCGAGTTGGAGGACGGCCACGCGCTGCAGCTAGCGGAGACCACCGAGTGGGAGTGGCCGGAAGGCGCCGCGCTGCGCGTGCTGGCCGGCCCCGCGGAGGGCGCCACCTTGACCATGAAGGCCGCCGGCGGTCCCGAAGGCACTCACTTGGCCATCGCCGGCGACCCTGAGCTGGTGCGCGAGGTGAGCGTTTCCTTCGCACGCTTTATGGGTATTTCGAACTGAGCGTCGCGCTCGTCACCGGGGGAGCCCTCGATTTGGGGATCGTCCCTCGGGAGGCTAGACTGGACAAGCACGGTTCACCGGGGTGTGGCGCAGCTTGGTAGCGCGCGTCGTTCGGGACGACGAGGCCGCAGGTTCAAATCCTGTCACCCCGACCAGTGTGAAGGACCGGAGGTTTTCCTCCGGTCCTTCGTCGTTTCCGGGGTAGTTTTCGCCCTATTCCAACCGGCCACACTCCCGTTGAAAGTGTCCGGGAACCCCCTTGTCCAGGCGTCCCCGCCCGCATAGTTTGCTCTGAAGGATCCTGCGCCGGTTCAGAGCCCGCGCACCGACAGAGGGAGCTCAACCGTGGACGCGGACGTACTGATTGTTGGAGCCGGCCTGGCGGGGCTCGTCGCCGCCCACGAACTGCAGTCGGTCGGCCGCAAGGTGATCGTGGTTGACCAGGAGAACCGCAACAACCTCGGCGGCCAGGCCTGGTGGTCCTTCGGAGGCCTGTTCCTCGTGGATACCCCGCAGCAGCGTCGCCTGGGTGTGAAGGATTCGCAGGCCCTCGCGTGGTCGGATTGGCAGGGCTCTGCGGCATTCTCGGAGGTCGGCGGCGATACCTGGGGGAAGCGCTGGGCCAAGGCCTATGTCGACTTTGCGTCGGGGGAGAAGTCGCAGTATCTCGCCGAGGTGGGCATCAAGCTCACGCCGGTGGTGGGCTGGGCCGAACGCGGCGACCAGCTGGCCACGGGCCACGGCAATTCCGTGCCGCGCTTCCACGTTTCATGGGGAACGGGCACCGGGGTCGTGGCACCCTTCACCCAATCCCTCCTGGACGCGGAGCAGTCAGGGCGCAGCGAGTACCGCACCCGCCATCGGGTCACCGAGCTGATCGTGGAAGGCGGGTCGGTGGTCGGCGTCCGCGGCGAGGTCTTGGCCCCGGACGATGCACCGCGCTCCGTGCCGAGCTCCCGTGAGGTCGCCGGCCGCTTCGAGCTGCGCGCGCCCGCCGTGCTGATCGCCACGGGTGGCGTGGGAGGCAACCACGAGCTGGTCCGCGAGCTGTGGCCCGCCGACATGGGCACGCCCCCGGAGCATCTCATCACGGGCGTCCCGGCGCACGTAGACGGCAGTGGGCTGCGCCTCAGCGAGCGTGCCGGCGCCGCCTGGGTCCATAAAGAGCGCATGTGGCATTACACCGAGGGCATCGAGAACTATGACCCGGTTTGGCCGGACCACGGCATCCGCATCCTCCCCGGTCCCTCGCCGCTGTGGTTCGACGCGGAGGGCAACCGCCTCCCCGCCCCGAACTTCCCCGGCAACGACACCCTCGGCACGCTGCGCTTCCTGCGCACCGACCCCGCAGCCAGCCGCCACGACTACTCCTGGTTCGTCCTTTCCCAGAAGATGATCAACAAGGAGTTCGCTCTCTCCGGATCGGAGCAGAACCCGGACATCACCTCCGGCAAGAAGCTCGAGGTCGTCAAGGCCCGCCTGAACTCCAAGGGCGCGCCCGGCCCCGTCGCCGCGTTCCAGGATCGGGGTTCCGACTTCCTGCGGGCCGACACCCTGACGGAACTCGTCGCCAAGATGAATGCCCTGACCGGTGAGAACCTGATCGACGAGGCCCGCCTCCGCGCCCAGATCGAGGCGCGCGATCTGCAGGTGGAGAACGACTTCTCCAAGGACGCCCAGGTCCAGAACATCCACAACTCCCGCCGCTACCTTGGCGACAAGCTCATGCGCACCACGAGCCCGCATCGCATCCTTGACCCCGCGGCTGGCCCGCTCGTGGCCGTGCGGCTGCACATCCTGACGCGCAAGTCCCTCGGCGGCCTGAAGACCGACATGGATGCCCGCGTGCTGCGCGAAGATGACAGCGTCCTGCCAGGTTTGTGGGCCGCGGGCGAGGCGGCCGGCTTTGGCGGCGGCGGCGTCCACGGCCTGCGGGCGCTTGAAGGCACCTTCCTGGGCGGCTGCCTCTTCACGGGGTTGCGGGCCGGTCGGGCCATCCACGCGTCCCTCAGCGGCAAGCAGGGCGGCGCCAGGGGCGCCTGAGCCAGCCAAGGCACGACGGCGCGGCCGGGCACCCAGCCTCGCGCCGCCTTCGCTTCGCCCGGCGGGCGGTGAGGAGCGGCACCCAGCGCGGCACACGTCGTCGGGCATGAAAAGGCCCGGCCCCGTTCCCCAGGAACGGGGAACGGGGCCGGGCCCTGCGCAAGGATCAGGCGCGGTGCGTGTCCGGCAGACGCAGCCCGGAGGCCGAGTCGAAGAGGTGCACGCGGGCCACGCGCGGGGCCACCTGGATGGTGGAACCCGGGGTGATGGCAGCGCGGCCACCGGCGCGGACGACGAGCTGGCGCTCCTCGCCGCCCACGTTGGCGCGGCCGTAAACGTACGCGTCGGCGCCGAGCTCCTCGACCACGTCGACGCTCAGGGCCAGGCCGGGGCCGTCGACGATGTCGAGGTCCTCGGGGCGAATGCCGAAGGTGACCTTGCCGCCCGTGACGGCGGCGGTCTGCTCGGCGCTCAGGGCCACCGAGGTGGCGCCGAAGGTCACGGAGCCACCCTCGACGGGCAGCTCGACGAGGTTCATGGCAGGGGAGCCCATGAAGCCGGCCACGAACACGTTCTGGGGCGTGTCGTACAGAGCGCGCGGGGTGTCGACCTGCTGCAGCTTGCCCTCGGAGAGGACGGCCACGCGGTCACCCATGGTCATGGCCTCGACCTGGTCGTGGGTCACGTAGACCGTGGTGACGCCGAGACGGCGGGTCAGCGAGGCGATCTGCGTGCGGGTCTGCACGCGCAGCTTGGCGTCCAGGTTGGAGAGCGGCTCGTCCATGAGGAAGACCTTGGGGGAGCGCACGATCGCGCGGCCCATGGCCACGCGCTGGCGCTGGCCGCCGGAGAGGGCCTTCGGCTTGCGCTTGAGGAACTTCTCCAGGTCCAGGAGCTTGGCGGCCTCGAGGACGCGCTGCTCGCGCTCCTCCTTGGAGACGCCGGCGATCTTCAGGGCGAAGCCCATGTTGTCCGCCACGGTCATGTGCGGGTACAGGGCGTAGTTCTGGAAGACCATCGCGATGTCGCGGTCCTTGGGGGCCACATCGGTGACGTCCTGGTCGCCGATGCGGATGGCGCCGCCGTCCACCGGTTCCAGGCCGGCGAGCATGCGCAGGGTCGTGGACTTGCCACAACCGGAGGGACCCACGAGGACGAGGAACTCGCCGTCCTTGATGTCCAGGTCGAACGCGTCGACGGAGGGGACAAGCGCCCCAGGGTACTGGCGCGTGGCGCCGTCAAAAGTCACAGAAGCCATGGGGCATCAACCTTTTCCCGGGCAGGTACGTGCCCGACGATCCGTAGAGAACAGGTGTGACTACTCTCTCACATCCGCGAGCAGCTGCAAGAGGTCGGCCACATCTCCCGGCCCGTCGACCCGAAATTCGGCTTGGGTGGGGCCAGGGCCCACCTTCACGCCGACGTCCTGCTGGCGCAGGACGGCAAACGCGTCCTCATCGGTGCGGTCGTCCCCAACAAAGAGCACGACGGCGGCGTCGCTCACCTCGCGCAGCCAGATCAGGCCCTGGCCCTTGTCGGCGCCGAGGACGCTGGCCTCGATGACGTCCTTGCCCTCCCGCACGTGCGCGCCCTTGACCTTGGCGAGAGCCCGGAGGGTGGCCTGGGTGGCCTGTTCGCCCTGGCCGGTCGCGAGGCGCGTGTGCAGGACGGCACCGGCCGGCTTGGGCTCCACCCACACGCCCTCGAAGCGCTGGGCAACGGTCTCCAACGCCGCCTGGGTGGCGGCGAGGACCTTGCGCTGGGGCTTGGTCAGCTCGGCCTGCGTGGCCTCGGCGTCGAACTCCTCCGGCGCCCAGCGCTCGGCGCCGTGGCTGCCGACCAGCAGGGTGTGAGGTCCCGGCGAGGCGACGCGGCGCAGGGAGGCGAGCTCGCGGCCGGAGATGAGGGCGACGTCCGTGTCGGTGAGCGCCGCGAGCACCTCGATGGCGCGGGCCGAGGCGGGCAGGGCGCGGGCCTCGTCCGGGACGTCGGTGAAGGGCGCGAGCGTGCCGTCGAAGTCGAGGGCCACCAGGAGCTGGCCAACGCGCGCGAGCTTGCCGAGACGGGAGCGCAGCTCGGGGCCGAGACCCGTCATCGGGCGCCGCCCCCGGCGGCGACGGGCCCGCCCGCGTGCGGCGACGCGTCGTCGTCCTGCGTCTCCTGCAGGGAGGCGAGGAAGCGGCGGGACCAGCGCGCGACGTCGTGGTCTTGGACGTTGCGGCGCATCGACACCAAGCGTCGCTTGGCCTCGGTCGGTTCCATGTTGACGGCCTCCAGGATGCCGGCCTTCAGGCCGTCGATGTCGTGCGGGTTGACGATGACGGCCGAGCCGAGCTGGTCGGCGGCGCCGGCGAACTCGGAGAGCACGAGGCGCCCACCGCCGTCGTAGCGTGCCTGGACGTATTCCTTGGCGACGAGGTTCATGCCGTCACGCAGCGGGGTCACGAGCATGACGTCCGCGGCCAGGTAGAGAGCGACCATCTCCTCGGTGGGGTAGGAGTGGTGCAGGTAGCGGACGGCGGTGTGGGCCAGGGAGTCGTATTCGCCGTTGATGCGGCCCACGGTGCCCTCGACCTCCTCGCGCAGCTGCTGGTACGAGTCGACCTTCTCGCGGGACGGGCTCGCGATCTGCAGGAGGCAGGCCTGCCCCACGGCCAGGGCGCGGTCCTCCAGGAGCTCCGCGTAGGCCTTCAGGCGGTGACGGATGCCCTTCGTGTAGTCAAGGCGATCCACCCCGAGGATGAGCTTTCGGTCCGTCGCACCGAATCGGGCGCGCACTAGGTCGGCCGCCAAATGCTCGTGAGCGGCAGTGGCATCGCGCAGCGCCTGCGTCGTGTCGATCGAG
>JALAHE010000096.1 GCA_022712075.1 Galactobacter sp. | reverse complement strand
GCTCTGAGCTCGGGTCCGGTGCACGACGCCGGGTGGGAACGTTGAGTGCGCCGCGTGCGCGGCGCACGGGGAGGCGAGGTACACCGTGGGGCTGTTCAAGAGCGAGGAAGAGAAGGCGGCCGCGGCGGCGGCCCGCGCCGAGGAGGACCGCCTCGAGGCGCTGCGCCGCCAGGAGGCGAACAACGAGCGCGTCCGGCAGCAGTGGCTCGCCACGCCCGTGGGCGGTGCCGAGGCCGCGCTGGCAGCGGGGGAGCGCTTCTACGAGGTGCAGCTCGCGGTCAACGCCCAGGAGCGCGACGCCATGTTTGGCGATCGCCGCTACGCCGCGAGCGGCCAGGTCACGAGCGCCGCGACCACGCTGGGCCAGATCGAGGCGCTCGGCTGGCGGCTGGAGCACGTCGGATACGTCTACCAGGTGACGGGGCAGTCGAGTTCCTCGCGCGTGTTCGTCTCCGGCGAGGACACTGCCGTGAGCGGCGTGACGGTGGGGATCTACCTGTTCAGGAACCCGGCCTTCGCGTAGCCGGCTGGGGCCCCTTCCTGCGCCCCCTTCCGTCGGTCGCGGCGGCGTTTCCCCTTCCGCTGGGCCGCCGCGCGCGCCAGGATGGGGCCAAGCCAAGGGCCCGGGACGCACGAGCCCTTCGGGCCCCACGCGTCCAGCGAGCAAAGGAGCACGCCATGCACTTCACGATCCTGCTGTACGCCCCGGAGCCGGCCCCCGGGGAGATCGCGCCCGAGATCATCGAGGCCGCCAAGGCCGGGTACCGGGCGTTCGCGGCCGAGCTCGTGGAGCGCGGCGTGTTCGTGGCAGGCGAGGTGTTCGACACCGAGGAGACGGCCGTGTGCGTCGCGGAGCGCGACGGGGCGGTGCACCTGACGGTGGGTCCGCCCGAGCGCCTCACCCAGCCGCTCGGCGCCGTGTTTGTCGTGGACGTCGACTCGCGCGACGAGGCCGTCACCTGGGCCAAGAAGTGCCCGGGCGTGGCCTACGGGACGCTCGAGGTCCGCGCCGCAGCCACCTCCATCACGCCAGCGGGGACGTGGGCCTAGGCCCACTCCTCGGCCAGCAGCGCGTAGGCGACGCCGTCGATCCAACCGCGGGTCCCGTGCAGGGATTCCTTGACGTTGTAGGCCTCGCGGCGCATGCCGAGGCGCTCCATCAGCCGCCAGGACGCCTCGTTCTCTGCGAAGGCGCCGGCGGTGAGGCGGCGCAGGCCCAGCTGCGTGAAGCACAGCCCGATGACGGCGCGGACCGCCTCGCTCGCGTAGCCGCGCCCCTGGAAGTCCGGGTGCAGCGTCCAGCCGAGTTCAGCCTCGACGCCCTTGGCCAGGTCCTTGACCTCGCGCTGGCCCCAACCGTCGCCGATCCGGATCATGACGTCGCCGATCACGCGGCCGTCCAGTTCGATCGCCGCGTTGATGCCGTGGCGCTCCGGGTACTCGGCATCCCAGTCGGCGCGGTCCGCCGGGATCCACCCGAGCCACTCGCTCACCTCGGGGCGGCGTCGGTACTCCCACATGGCGTCCGAGTCCTGCAGCGTTGACCTGCGCAGTACCAAGCGTTCGGTGTGCACTCGCCAGTCGATGGCGTCCAGCGGGTCGGTGCTCTGCTCATCACTCACGCACCCCAGTATGGTCGGTTCAAGGCACGACGGCGGGCGGTCGCCTCAGGGGCGAGGCTCACGGTGAGCGTCGCGCCGGGATCCGCGCCAGACGAGCGGCCCGACGCGGGGTGCGCGGCGACTGCCCCACCCGCTCCCCACCCGGGGTGCGGGGCACGCCCGAGCCGGCCACGCGTCGTCGGGCAGTGTGGATAGAGCAACGGGAGGAACCATGGCCGAGGCCTACATCGTCGACGCGGTGCGCACGCCCGTGGGCAAACGCGGCAAGGGGCTGGCCGCCGTGCACCCGCTGGACCTGGCCGCCGCGCCGCTCGAGGCGCTCATGGCGCGCTCGGGTGCCGATCCGGACGCGGTGGACGAGGTGATCCTGGGGTGCATCGATCAGCTGGGGCCGCAGGCCATGAACATCGCGCGCAACGCGTGGCTCGCGGCGGGGCTGCCGGAGGGCGTGCCGGGCACCACGGTGGAGCGGCAGTGCGGTTCGGGGCAGCAGGCGGTGAGCCTCGCGGCGCGGGCGGTGCTCTCCGGAGCGGCCGACCTGGTGGCGGCCGGCGGCGTGCAGTCCATGAGTTCCGTGCCGCTGCAGGCCTCGAACCGGGCAGGCGAGGCCTGGGGCTTCGCGGATCCGTTCGCCGGTTCGCAGCGGTGGGCCGCGCGCTACGGGGAGCAGGAGATCTCGCAGTTCCGAGGGGCCGAGGTCATGGCCGCGCACTGGGGTTTCACGCGGGGCGAGCTCGAGGACTTCGCCGTGCGCTCGCACGAGCGGGCGCTCGCGGCGCAGGCGGCCGGTGCGTTCGGGCGGGAGATCGTGCCGCTCGCCGGGGTGGTGCCCGACGAAGGGCCCCGCACCCCGGACCGTGAGCGCATGGCCGCGCTGGAGCCGATCGTGGCCGGCGGCCTGCACACGGCCGCGACGGCCTCGCAGATGTCGGACGGCGCGGCGGCGCTGCTCATCGCCTCCGAGCGGGCCGTGCGGGAACACGGGCTCACGCCGCGCGCGCGGATCACCCACACCTCCGCCCGGGGCGGCGACCCCGTCATGATGCTCGCGGCGCCCATCGAGGCGACGCGGCGCGCACTGGCCCGGACGGGGCTGGGTGTGGGGGACATCGACGTGTTCGAGGTCAACGAGGCGTTCTCCGTGGTGCCGCTGGCCTGGCAGCGCGAGCTCGGCGTGGGCGTTGAAAGGCTCAACCCGCGCGGCGGGGCCATCGCGTTGGGGCACCCGATCGGGGCGACGGGCGCGCGCTTGCTCGTGTCGCTGCTGCACACGCTCGAGGACACCGGCGGGCGCCGCGGGCTGCTCACGATGTGCGAAGGCGGCGGGCAGGCCGACGTCACGATCCTGGAGCTGGGCTAGGCACCTTGGCCGGGCGGGCGTTCGCGGCGAGGATGAACGCATGGACTTTCGCGGACTCAGCGCCTTTGCCCCCACGCCGTTCGTCGACGGCGCCCCCGACGAGGGGGCCTTCCGCCGGATCATCGCCGGGCTGGCCGCGAGCGGCGTCGACTCCATCGGCGCGCTCGGCTCCACGGGGCACTATGCCTACCTGAGCGTTGAGGAGCGCGTGCGACTCACGCGCGCCGCGGTCGAGGAGGCCGGCGACGTGCCGGTGCTCGTGAGCATCGGCTCCCCGGCCACGCGCACGGTCCTGCAGCTGGCCGAGGGCGTCCAGGCCGCCGGGGCCTCCGGCGTGCTCATGGCGCCCGTGTCCTATCAGCGGCTCACCCGCGCCGAGGCCCTGGGCCTGTATCGCGACGCCTGCGCCGAGCTGTCCGTGCAGCTGTGCATCTACGACAACCCGGGCACCACGGGCTTCACGTTCGACGACGAGCTCTACGCCGAGATTGCCGCTCTGGAGCCCGTGGCCTCCGTGAAGATTCCTGGGGTGCCGCTGGGCCCGGGCGAGGCCGAGGCGCGCGTGGCCCAATTGCGTGCGGTGCTTCCCACAGACGTCACGATCGGCGTCTCGGGCGACCAGAGCGCGGCGGCCGGCCTGCTGGCCGGGTGCGACGCCTGGTACTCCGTGATCGCCGGCTCCCTGCCGGAGGCGTCCCTGCGGCTCGCGCGGGCAGCCATGGCCGGCGACCTCGAGGGAACGCGCCAGGCGGACGCCGCGTTGTCGTGGATCTGGGCGCTGTTCACGCGCCGCGGCTCGGCCCGTGTCGCAGCCGCTGTGGCCACCCAGCTGGGCCTGGGCGCTGACTTCCTGCCGCGCCCGCTCCTGCCTCTGGGCGCGGGCGAGCAGGCGGAAGTCGCGGAGGCGCTCGCCGCGCTGGGGGCTTCCGGCAGCGCGCGGTGACGGACCCGGGGCCAGGGGAGCTGGGGCAGGGTCAGGACGTGGCCGCCCTCGAGGGCGACGAGTACGACGTCGCATGGCGGCTCGTGCGCTCGGCGGTCCTTGCGGCGTGCTCGCCGTGGGTGAGTGCGGGACTCGCCGTTGTGGACGAACGGGGGTTGGAACACGACTTCGGCCCCGAGCTGGAGATCACGCCAAGCTCCGAGACGGCAGCGCAGATCACCGTGTCGCTCGCTGACGAGGAGGAAGCCTCGCTGACGTGCGGAGGCGTCTTCTTCTGGGTTTGGCGCGGCACGCCGGAGGAACTCGCGGGCAGCGTGGCAGAGGTGGTGCGCGACGTTGCCGAACACGGGATGGTGGCGGCCGGAGAGGCCGCCCGCATCCTGACGGGCGAGGACTCCTACGGAGTGGGTCTCTCGTCCTTCGTCCCGTGGCGGTGGCGCCGGAGCAAGCGCGTGTTCACGCCCTACCGCTGAGCGCGCCCTGTCCACGCCGCGCTCAGCGCACGCGGTAGGTGATGACCTCGGTGACGTGGCGGACCTTCAGGAGCTGACGGCCGGCGCTGTCCGGATCGGCGTCCAGGATCGCCTCCATGCCGGCGAGCGTCGCGGCGCGCTGTTCCTCCGAGGAGGCCAGGAGCGTGCTGACGGTGCCCCAGCGCTGCAGGTAGTCGCTGCGCGTGAGGTGCTCGCTCCAGCGCAGCCGCTCGCCGCGCAGCGTCTCGAATCCCGGCAACGCCGGGGTGTGAACGTCGCCGCCCAAAGCCAGCGCGCCGTCGTCGTCCCCTAGATCCCGGGGCGGGTGGGCCAGGCGATAGCAGGCCCGATCCCACGCGCAGCGCGGATCCGGGACGGTCCACACGATCGCGAGGACGCCGCCGGGGCGCAGCACGCGCGCGATCTCGGCCGAGGCTGCGTCGCGGTCGAACCAGTGGAAGGCCTGGGCCACCGTGACCACGTCCACCGAGCCGGAGGCGAGGGGGAGCTCCTCGGCCAGGCCCACGCGGGTGTCGACGGCGGGCAGCTTGGCGTTGAGCTGGGCCAGCATGTCTGCCGAGGGGTCGATGGCCGTGACGGCATCGGCGCGGGAAACCAGCAGCTCGGTGAGCTTGCCCGTCCCGGCGCCGAGGTCGAGGACGTCCCCGAGCAGTCCACCGCGGGCGGCGGCGACGCGGCGCACCGTCTCGAGGGGGAAGCCGGGGCGGTAGCGGTCGTAGTTGGCGCCGTTGCCGAGGAAGGTGGCCGCCAGCTCGGCACGGGCGCCGGCCGCGGTGAGGGGGCTCACCGCGGCGTCGGTGGGGGAATCCACGAGCGTCGTCATGACGCGATTTTTGCCGTGTGTGACGGGCCCGGCCAAGGGTTCGTGACACGGAACGACATACGAGTCGAGGGCTCGAAATCCCCGGCGCGCTCAAGCCGGAGCGCCACCCGCGCCCCGTCAGGCGGTGACGAGGCGCTGCAAGGTGTCGAGGAAGCCCTCGTAGCCGGCGATCGTGGCGCGCTTCGCGTCGTCGGGGAAGCCTGGGGTGTCTTGCTCCACGTGCACGCGCGTGCCCTCGCCGAAGGGGGTGAGCTCCACGCGGACCTCGGCGCGGGCCGGGTCGTCCGGCTGGTCGGTGAGCGTGAAGACCACGCGGGTGTCCGGCGTGACCTCGCGGAACTCGCCCGTCCAGTTGATGCGGTTGCCGGCCGGCAGCAGCATGGTGGCGCGCCACTCGCGACCGGGCTCGGCGACGAAGTCCAGCTCCTCGGCCGGGACGTTTACCTGGTCCGTGCCGAACCACACGGCGAAGTCCTCGGCGCGGGTGAAGGCCTGGAAGACCCGGCTCGCGGGGGCGGCGATGTCGCGGTCGATCTCGATGCCCTCGGGCGTCAGGCCGGTCATGGTGTCTCCTCGTTGAGAACGCAGATGTGGACCCCCAGGCTAAGGGCACGACGGCGATCCGGTCACCCCTTGCTCCGACCTCACGTACTGCACGGTCACCACGGCGAGGGGCCGGGGCCTGGCG
>JALAHE010000095.1 GCA_022712075.1 Galactobacter sp. | reverse complement strand
CGCGCGCGAGGCCCGCACCGAGCGGGGGTAGCGCACGGGGAAGCGCAACGCGTCGAGGTTGGGGCGGCGCGGCATGGGCACGCGCTCGATGAGGCGCAGCTCGTAGCCGGCCGCGGGGACGAGCCGGGACTCAAGCCCCTCGGCCGTCCCGATCACGGTGATGCGCGCCTCGGGGGCGGCCTGCCGGATGGCGTCGGCCATCGCGAGCAGCGGCGAGACGTGCCCGGCGGTGCCGCCTCCGGCCAACACGACGGAGAGCAACTGGCTCATGGGGTCCTTCCGATGCGCGGTGCGGCCTCGTCCTCCGAGGCCGGCAGCCCGTGCCGAATCTGGTCACGGGCGAAGTTCAAGACAAGCCCCACCCCGCACAGGGCGGTCAACAGAGCCGAACCGCCGTAGGAGATGAAGGGCAAGGGCACGCCGATCACCGGCAGCAAGCCGGTCACCATGCCCATATTGACGAAGGCCTGGCCGATGATCCAGGCGATGACACCCGCCGTCGCGACGCGCACGAAGATGCTGCGGCTGCGGTGGGCGATTCGGTACATGCTGACGGCCATGATGAGGAAGAGCGCCACGATCGCCAGGGTGCCGATGAGGCCGAGCTCCTCGCCGATGATGGAAAGGATGAAGTCGTTCTGCGCCTCGGGGACGTAGCTCCACTTGAGGCGGGACTGGCCGAGGCCCACGCCAAACCAGCCTCCGGAGGCCAGCGCGTAGCGGCCCTGAAGCGCCTGCAGGCCGGTTCCCTGCGCGTCGATCTCGCCGCCGGTCAGGGAGGCCCACCACTCGGTGATGCGGCCCATGCGGTTGCCGCTCGTGATGGCCATGAACAGGATGCCAGCCACGCCGGCGATGCCGACCACGGCGAAGATGACGCGGGGGGCGCCGGAGACCCAAAGCATGACGGCCAGGATCAGCGCGAGGATGATGACGGTGCCGAGGTCGTGCTCGAGGACCACGAGGCCGAGGATCGCCGCTCCGCCGGGAAGGACCACCGGGATCAGCGCGTGCTTCCAGTCGCCGAGCAGCTTGCGCTTCTGGCCAAGGACAGTGGCGGCCCACAGGATGAGGGCGAATTTGGCGAACTCCGAGGGCTGGATGCTGATCGGGCCGATCTCGATCCAGTTCTTGTTGCCGAGCACCTCCTTGCCGATGAACAACACGAGGATCAACAACAGGCCAGACACCATGAGCACGGGCCAGGCCAACTTGCGCAGCCAACGGGTGGGCATCGCCATGATGACAAACATGCCGACCAGGCCGATGAGACCGAAGATCGACTGCTTCATGAACAGGACAAAGGGGTCCTGGTTCTTCGAGACGAACTCCACGGCGGAGCTGGAGAGCACCATGACCATGCCGAAGCAGGTCAGGATGACAGCGCTCAGGATGAGCAGGTACTGGGCCGTGCGGATGCCCTGCGCGTCGGTCGACTCGATCCGCTCCCACTGGCGCAGGATCCACCCCTTGCGGGGGGTGGCGGCGCCAGCGGCGGCGGCCTCGCCCTTCGTGCGTGCCACGCTCAACTCCTCGTGTTCCTCGCGCGAACCCAGTGCCGCGTCAGTCCTGCCCGTGTTCCTCCTGCAGCGCCCGCACGGCCTGCGCAAACGCGGTGCCGCGGTGGGCGTAGGAGACGAACTGGTCCATGGAGGCAGCTGCCGGGGCCATCAGCACGGTGTCGCCGTCCTGGACCAGGCTCGCTGCGGCGGCCACGGCCGCACGCATCACGGCCGCGCCCAGCTCCTCCTTGGAAGCCGTCGCCTCCGTGCCATGGTCCCCCACCGCCGTATCGATGACGGGGACGTCCGGGGCGTGTCGGCCCAACGCCGCCACGAGGGCGTCGTCGTCGGTGCCGATCAGGACGACGCCGCGCAGGTGATGGGCGTGGCGCTGGATCAGCTCGTCGTACTCGACGCCCTTGGCCAGGCCGCCAGCGATCCACACGACGCTCGGGAACGCCGAGAGCGAGGCGTCCGCCGCGTGCGGATTGGTGGCCTTGGAGTCGTTGATCCAGCGGGCGCCCAGGAGCTGCGCGATCGGCTGGATGCGGTGCTCGCCACGGTCGTAGTGGCGCAGGCCCTCCCGCACCGCCACGGCAGGAACGCCGGCGGCGCGGGTCAACGCCGCAGCGGCCAGGGCGTTTGCCACGGTGTGGTGCGGGGCAGGGTCGCCGAGGTCGGCGAGCGAGGCGAGCTCCGCGGCGGAGGTGCGGCGCTCCTCGATGAAGGCGCGGTCGACCAGCAGGTCCTCGACGACGCCGAGCATGGAGAGCCCCGGGGTGGAGGTCGTGAAGCCGATCGCCCGGCAGCCCTCCTGCACATCGGCCTCCTCGACCATGTGCAGCGTGGCGGCGTCCTCGGCGTTGAAGATCGCCGCGACGCGCGTGCGCTCGTAGATCTTGGCCTTGGCGGCGGCGTAGGCCTCGAACGAGCCGTGCCAATCGACGTGATCCTCGGCCAGGTTCAGGACCACGGAGGCCACGGGCTCGATCGAGTGGGTGTACTCGAGCTGGAAGCTCGAGAGCTCCACGGCGAAGGCGTCGAAGCCGATCGGATCGCGCACGAGATCGAGGACGGGGGTGCCGATGTTGCCGCACGCGTCGGCGCGCAGTCCGGCGCGGCGCAGGATCTCCGCCGTCATGATCGTGGTCGTGGTCTTGCCGTTCGTGCCCGTGATGCACAGCCACTGGGCGGTGGGGCGACCCTCGCGCTCGCGGACGCGCCAGGCCAGCTCGATCTCGCTCCAGATCGGGGTTCCCTCGGCGCTCGCCTGGGCCAGCACGGGGTGGCTCGGGCGCCACGCCGGGGAGACGACCACGAGGTCGGGACGCTCGCCCGCGACGTCGGGCAGGGCCGCCGTGTGCTCCTCGCCGAGGCGCACGTCGAGGGCGCCGACGATCTTCAGCGTCTCCGCGCGCTCGCGGTTCTTCTCGGTGTCTGCCCCGTCGATCACGAGGACCTGGGCGCCAAGCTCGATCAGCGTGTCGGCCGCCGCGAAGCCCGAGAGGCCGAGACCCGCGACAACCACCCGCAGGCCCTTCCAGTCGGATTCCCAGCGGGTGAGGTTCGAAAGATCGCGGCTCACGCGCGGACCAGCCAATCGAGGTAGAAGAGACACAGGCCGGCCACGACAAACAGGCCGCCGAGGATCCAGAAACGCACCACCACGGTGGTTTCGGCCCAGCCCTTGAGTTCAAAGTGATGCTGCAGCGGCGCCATGAGGAAGACGCGCTTGCCGCCGGAGAGCTTGAAGTACCCCACCTGGATGATGACGGAGAGGGAGATCAGCACGAACATGCCGGCGATGATCACGAGCAGCAGCTCGGTGCGGCCCAGGATCGCAAACGCGGCGACGGCGCCGCCGAGCGCGAGCGAACCGGTGTCGCCCATGAAGATCTTGGCCGGCTTGGTGTTCCACCAGAGGAAGCCGATGAGGGCGCCCACGAGGATGATCGCCAGCAGGGCGAGGTCCTGCGGATCGCGCACCTCGTAGCACGCGCCCTCCACGGCGCGCTCGGCGCCACAGGCCTGGCTCGTCTGCCACATGCTGATGAGGCCGTAGGCCGAGAACACCATGATGGAGATGCCGGTCGCGAGGCCGTCGAGGCCGTCGGTGAGGTTGACGCCGTTGGTGGCCGCCGTCGTGATGACGTTCGCCCAGATCACGAAGAGGATCCCGCCCACGATGGGGCCGGCGAAGGCGAGGTTGAGCCAGTCGACATCGCGCGCCGCCGAGATCATGGTGGAGGCCGGGGTGCGGCCGTTCGCGTCGGGGAAGTTCAGCGCCAGCACGGCGAAGGCGATACCGATGACGGCCTGGCCCGTGATCTTCTGCCAGGGCGTCAGGCCGAGGCTGCGCTCCTTGGCGATCTTGGCGTAATCATCGAAGAAGCCGATGAGGCCCATGCCGGCCATGAGCAGCAACAGGAGCAGGCCGGAGGCCGTGGGGCCCGGGCTCGCCTCGCGGGTCGCGGCCATGATCAGGTGCGTCACGAAGTACGCCACGATCACGGCGACCACAAAGACCACGCCGCCCATGGTGGGGGTGCCGCGCTTTGACTTGTGGGACTCCGGTCCGTCGTCGCGCACGAACTGGCCATAGCCGGCCTTGACGAGCACCTTGATGAACAAGGGGGTGCCGACAAAGGAGAGAACGAGGGCGAGGATGCCGCCCAGCACGAGTGAAAGCATCGATCAGGCCTTCGTGTCGGGCTCGGTGTCGAGGGCGTGAGCCACCCGATCCCCGAGCAGGCGCAGGCCGGAGCCGTTGGAGGACTTAAAGAGCACGATATCGCCGGGCGCGAGGCGCGGGGCAAGGAAGTCGTAGGCCTCGTCGAGCGTCTCGACGAAGGCCGCCTCCTCGCCCCAGGACCCCTCCATGACGGCGGCGGAGTGGATCGGCTTGGCGCCGGTTCCCACCACGAGGGTCTGGGTGATGTTCATGCGCACCACGAGGCGACCCAGGCGGTCGTGCTCCTCGATGCGCTCGTCGCCGAGCTCGAGCATCTCGCCGAGCACAGCCCACGTGCGGCGGGCGCTGCCCGTCTGATCGGGGCGGCCCAGAGCTGCAAGCGTCTGCAGCGCGGCGAGCATGGACTCCGGGTTGGCGTTGTACGCATCGTTGATGACGCTCACGCCGTCCGGGCGCTCCGTGCGCTCCATGCGGAAGCGCGAGGTCGGCCCGAGGCCCTCAAGCACGGAGGCGATCGTGGCCGCGTCCACGCCGAGGGCCCACGCGGCGCCGGCGGCTGCGAGGACGTTGGCGACGTGATGGCGGCCGATCAGGCCGGAGACGATGGGGTGCTCGCTGCCGTCGGGGAAGACGAGCGTGAGGTGCGGGTGGCCGTCGGTGTCGACGCTCACGGCCGAGGCGCGCACGCCGCCCTGGGCGCCCGTTCCCTCGCCGAAGGCGAGCACGGAGGCCTGGGTGCGTTCGCGCATGCGCCACACGCGGGCGTCGTCGGCATTGAGCACGGCGGTGCCGGAGGCGGGAAGCGCCTCGACGAGCTCGCCCTTGGTCTTCTCAATGTTCTCGACGCCGCCGAACTCGCCGACGTGCGCCGTGCCCACCATGAGCACCACGCCGACCTCGGGCTTCACGATGTCGGCAAGGTAAGCGATGTTGCCGACGTGATCGGCACCCATCTCGGCCACGAGGTAGCGGGTGGAGCCCGAGACCTCACAGGCGGTCAGCGGCAGGCCAACCTCACCGTTGTAGGAGTTGAAGGGCTTGACCGTCTCGCCCTGCGTCTCGAGGATCGCCGCCAGCAGATCCTTGGTCGTGGTCTTCCCGGCGGAGCCGGTGATCCCCACGACGCGCAGGCCGGAGGCCTGCTTGGCGCGGGCCACAACCTCGGCGGCCACGGCGCCGAGCGCCACCACGGCATCAGGCACGACGACGGCGGGGACGCCGGGCAGCTCGCGCTCGGCCAGCACGAGGCTGGCGCCAGCGGCGAGGGCGGCAGGCACAAAGTCGTGGCCGTCAGCCTGCTCGCCCTTCTTCGCGACAAAGAGCGTGCCGGGGGTGACCTCGCGGGAGTCGGTCGTCACGCGGTGAACGGTGGTGGCTGGGTCGGCGCCCTGGGAGAGGGTGCCGCCGGTGGCGGCGGCGATCTCGGCGCTCGTGAGAGTGATCATGTCGAAGGAAGACTTTACTCCGTGACGGTGTCTGGATGGGCCTCGGCGAGGGCCCGGCGCAGCTCCTCGCGGTCGTCGAGGGCGAGGTTGACGCCCGCCACCTCCTGCCACACCTCGTGTCCGCGACCGGCCACGAGGATGACGTCCTGGGGGGCCGCGAGGCGCGCGGCCTCGGCGATCGCGGCGGCGCGCGGAGCGACCTCCAGCACCTCGGTGTGGGCCCCGGCGGCGGCGCGGGCACCGGCGAGCACCTGGGCCCGGATCCCCGACGGCTCCTCGCCGTGCGGATCGTCATCGGTGATGATCACCACGTCGGCGTTGCGCGCCGCCAGCTCGCCCATGATGGGGCGCTTGGAGGTGTCTCGCTCGCCCGTGGCGCCGAAGACCACGATGGTGCGCCCCGTCTCGGTCCGGACGGACTCGAGGGCGCGGACGATGGCGTCCGGGTTGTGGGCAAAGTCGACGATCGCGGTGGGCGAGGT
>JALAHE010000094.1 GCA_022712075.1 Galactobacter sp. | reverse complement strand
CTCCTTGGGGCGGTCGGTGGGGTTGGGGTGAGCGACCAGGTGGTCTCCGGTGTCGCTCGGGCGGAGCACGAGCGTCGCACCACCCCCGGCGCGCTGTCACGGGATGGCGTCAGCGGGGGTCACCCGGCGTCACGCGGCGTCATGCGCGGAGGGTGTCACCGAGGGGCAAAGCGTCGGGGGTCCGGCCTAGGCTTAAACCCGCAGACGTTGATCAGGAGGATGCGTGGACGGCAGAGACCTCACCATCGGCGCCCGCGTGTTGGCCAGGGGGCTGCACGCCGGGAGCACCGACGCCCAGGGCCGCGGGCTCGGCGAGGCGTTGGCGGCGCTGGCCGCGCGCGTCGGCGACGGCCACGGCGAACGCCACCCCGCCGTGGCCGTCGCGTGGCTGCACCTTTCCCTCGAGCAGGTCACCGAGGCCGAGCTGGCCGCGAGTTTCGGCGAGGAGATTGCGTCCGCCGTGTCGGCGCTGACGCCGAGGGCCGGGGAGTCCGCCGGGACCCTCGCCGCGCGCGCCTTGAGCCATCCGCTCGCGCGCCTCGTGTGGGAGCAGCTCGGCGAGGACGCGGAGCGCCTGCGCCCGGCCTGCTGAGCCCGCTCCCTGGGCTAGCTTGCGCTTCCGCCGCCGCGGCGGCTCATGCGCTGCTTGGCCGTCCGCGCACCGTGGTCCACCGGGACGTGCTCCGTGGCTAGCGCGAGCCCGAACGCCGGCATGTTGACGTACACGCTCTCCCGGTGATCCGGGGCCACGCGATAGGTCTCGTGCCAGATGCCCACGGCGTCATCCTTCCCCACCGTCTTCATGAAGCGCCGCCACGGGGCCAGGTGTGGCGCGTCCGGGTCCGATGCGAACGCCTGCAGCTCCTCGACGCTGCGCCAGTACTGCAGGATCAGGATGGTGCGGCCCGCCCAGCCGTGCAGGCCGATCAGGCCCTGCGCCGGATGACGTTTCAGGTGCACGATCATGCGCGGCATCGCCACGAAAACGGGCAGCCACCGGTGGATCTTCCAGGGCTTGTTGAAGCGCATGCCGATGAGGAAGACGGTCACCTCCTCGTCGCCGGCGTCGGTGAAGCGGCCGGGGTGGACGGCGGGAAAGGGGCCCATGATCACTCCTCGCGAGCGGCGGTAGCTGGCTGCCCCTCAGCGTGGCAGACCCGGCCGCGAAGATCACCTGACATCTGTCACGACGTCCGTGCGGCCGCGCCGGTGTCTAGAGCAGCTTGCGCACCGTGTTGAGGTTCCGCGTGGTGAGCGAGGGCTTGTGCCGCGCCGCGGCCGTGAGCTTGGAGAAGGGCGTGTCCGTGCTCGAGCCGCGCGGGCAGGCCCAATAGAGCACGCCCTCTCCGGCGCTCACGCGTTCCGCGCCCTCGGCGACGGACACTGGCCCGGCCGCCGGTTCGGCCGACACGCTTGCGTTCGTGCCGCCGTCCCGGCCGGCGGCCGGAGCGTCCACGATCAGCCCACGCCCCGCCGCGTCGTCGAGCAGTGCGGCCAGGGCCCCGGGATCCGAGCCGAACACCACGTAGGCGTGGTGAGCCGCCGACTCGGCGTACGGGTAGGCCGCCGCGACGCCCGCGATCCGGGCCCGTGGTTCGAGCACCACACGGGCCTCGTAGCCGAAGCGCTCCGAGAGTAGCTCCTCGAGCCGGGCGCGCAGGGCGCCGGCCCGCGCTGTGTCTCCCGCGGCCTCGGGCGAGGAAAAGAGCACGTTGCCGGTAGCCAGCACGGTCTTCACGGCGTCGAAGCCGGACTCGCGGAACAGCCCGGCCAGCTCGGCGCTCCTGATGTTCACGCCGCCCACGTTGATGCCGCGCAGCAGCGCCACCCATTCGGTCATGCCCCCACCCTAGGCTGGAGGTCAGACGCTGCGGTGCCCCGCGGCCCCTCCCACGCGAAGGACACCACGCATGCCGATGGCCGACGAGCTCCTGGGCGCCCCGCAGGCCGCCGCCTTCCACGCGGCGCTCTCCGCCGGCTCCGGCCGGGAGCTGCCTGGCCTGCGCGCCGCCGCCGCGCCCGAGGCCCTGACCCCGCTCGCGCTCTCCGCCCGGGCCTCCGCCCTCGCCGAGGCCGCCCTCGCGGAGCTCCCGGGGGACTTCGCTTCAGTGGCCGGGAGCCTGCGCGGGGCCGCCCAGGACCCCGCGTTCGAGGGCTGGCTCATCTGGCCGGCCGGCCTCACTGCCGCGCGCTCGGCCCTCAAGGCGGGCGACCAGGCGAGCTTCGACGAGGCAATGGAGATCCTGGCTCTGCTCACGCCGCGCAACACGTCGGAATTTGCCATCCGGGAGCTGCTGCGCGCCCGCCCCGAGCGCGGCATCGAGATCATGCGCGGCTGGGTGGGCCACCCCAATCATCACGTGCGCCGCCTCGCCTCCGAGGGTTCGCGCCCCCTGCTGCCGTGGGGCCTGCGAGTCCCGGCCCTCGTGAAGGACCCCGGGCTCGCCGCCCCGATCCTCGAGGAGCTGCGCGGGGACCCCGAGGACTATGTCTATCGCTCCGTTGCCAACCACCTCAACGACCACTCGCGCCACCATCCAGCGTGGGTGCTGAGCACCGCTGAGGCCTGGGCCGCCGCGCCGCGCGGCAACGGCGAGTGGGTCATCAAACACGGCCTGCGCACGCTCATCAAGCGCGGCGAGCCGGGGGCCCTGCGGCTGCTCGGCTTCTCGGGAGAGGACCTGAGCGTGGAGGGCCCGGTCGTTGCCACCCCCGAGGTGCCCTTCGGCGGCGAGCTGCGCTTCGAGGGCTCCGTCGCCAACCGCGGCGCGGCGCCCGCCCGCGTGGCCATCGACTGGGCGCTGCACCTGCGCGGCGCGCGCGGGGCGGCCCGCCGCAAGGTCTTCAAGCTCGCCGCGCCCACGCTCGCGCCGGGCGAGCGCTTCGCGTTCGAGCGGGCCTTCTCCTTCCGCCCCATCACCACGCGCGCCTACTACCCGGGCGAGCACGCCGTGGAGCTCCTCGTGAACGGGACCAGCCATGGTCCCGTGCCCTTCGAACTGCTGCAGCCTTAGCGGCGGTCGCGGCGCCGGAGGCGCCGCCGCAACCGGAAGGCCCCCCCGCGGGTGGCCCGCCCCGGGCGGGCGGCCCCCCCCCCGCCGGGCCAGGGAAGGGGGGCGCACCCCAGCCCGGCCCGCGGCGCCCGGGGGGAG
>JALAHE010000093.1 GCA_022712075.1 Galactobacter sp. | reverse complement strand
TGAGGTAGGCCGCCGCCCACGCGAGACACACGCGAAAGGCCCCGCACGACGTCGTGCGGGGCCTTTCGCGTGTGTCTCGCGTGGGCGGCGGCCTACCTCAGGAGGTCGCGGAGGCAGGAGCGCAGCAGGCCGAGCTCCTCGAAGTCGGAGAAGTAGTCGAGCGACGCGTTCCAGGACGGGCGCGCGGCGTAGGCGAGGTAGGTGTGAGGGTCGCCGTCGGCGTCCACGCCGAGGGCCACCATGAAGGTGCGCACCGGGATCATGCCCGGTTCAAGGGCGAGGCACTCGAGCCGCGCGATGCGCTGGGAGAGCGGGCCGTCGCGGCGCGTGGGGTCGTAGTCCGGTTCCTCGCCCTCCAGCGGCTCCTCGAACTCGCCGAGGCGGAAGGGGCTCGGGAAGCCGGGGCGCTCGTCCGGGTCGTCCCAGGAGGCCACCGAATACTCCTCGAGGTGGGCCACGCGCCACGCGAGGATGCCGGCGAGGCGGTCGTCCTCGAGCGGCTGCGTGCGCCGCTCCACCCAATCGGCGTTGCCGTCCGGGTACTCGATCTGGGTCACGGCCCACGCGCTCGTGAGGCGCACGCCGGCCTCGAGGGCGGGGAAGGACCAGCCTCCGAACATCTCGCCGAAGGTGCCGCGGGCCGGCGGCTCGGCCGGGACGATCGTCTCCGGTTCGGGGTCGGACCAGGAGAGGGTCTCGGTAAAGCGCAGCTGCGCCACGCGCAGGAGGCCCTCCACCTCGTAGGCGTTCAGGCCGCGGTCGAACAGCACGGCGTTGGAGTCGGTGCCCGGCTCGTGCTCCATGAGCAACAGGAACAGATAGCGGCCCGTGAGGCGCAGCCCGGGGTCGAGGTCGATGAAGCGCAGCGCCTCGAAGCGAGCGTCGAGCTCGATCTGCTCCTCGTCCTCGGGGAGCTCGCCCTCGGGGACGGGCGCGAAGTCCTCGTCGTCCTCGAGCCAGACGTCGTGGCGGGCGAGGTCGCCAAGGTAGCCGCTGAGCTGGGCGAAGACCGACTCGACCTCGGCGCCCTCGGTCATGCGCTCGGCCCACGTGAGGGCGCCGTCGGCGTCGATCGCCTCGAAGAGACCCCAGGCGTGCACGGGGGCCGCCTCGGCCTCGAAGGGCGGGAACACCTCGCCGCGCAGGAAGGCGGTGAGGGGGACTCGGAGGTAGTCGGCGGCGGTGCTCATGCCCTCATCCTCGCACCGCGCGGGCGCAACCGCGGACGCGCGCTCCACGCCCTGGGCTGAACGGCGGGGCCGCGTGCCCGCTCAGCTGATGGTTTGCCGCAGCGCCCCGCGGAGCAGCCCCAGCTCCTCGGCGTCGCTGACGAACGGGTAGGCGACCCAGGCGTCCGGGTTCGCGGCGTAGAGCAGCTGGACCGAGAGGGGATCGATCGCCGGGTCGGGGATGGTCAGCAGCATGAGGCGGCGGGCCTTCCATCCGCGCGGAAGCGCAGCGACCCGCAGCGCCGCGAGGCGCGCGTCGAGCGGGCCGACCGGCGTGGCGGGATCGGGCTGGTCCGCCGCCGGCGCCTGGGGGATGAGTGCCCGCGGCGGCCGGTCGTCCGGCTCGTCCCACTGGTTCAGGAGGGCGTCCTCGCAGACGCGGAGCTGCCGCAACAGCGTGGCGGCCAGCAGCCGGGGATCCCTCCAGGTGGTGCTGCGCTCCACCCAGCAGCGTTCTCCTCGGGTGGACTCGATCTCGATCGCCGCCCACAGCTCGGCGGGTGCCCACTGCGCGTGAGCGGGGAAGTCCCACCCGGGCACGAGCTCGCCGAAGGCGGTGTCCCGGGCACGGGGCTCGTCGTCGTCCTCGGCGCCCTCCTTGTCCTCCCACTCGCCCGGCGCTGACCACGACAGCGACTCCGTGAAGCGGGCGACGGCAAGGCGCAGGTAGCCCTCGAGCTCGGGGCCGCTCAGGCCGCGGAAGCGGATCTGGGCAGGGGCCTCGTGCTCGTCGGGCGGCACCGCGCCCATGATCAGCAGCACCCAGCGGTCCGTGAGTCGGTCCCCCGGGCGCATCTGGATGAACGTGATCGGGTCGTAGTCGGAGCTGAGCCGGAAGGTGTCCTCGTCACCGGGGAGCGCCTCGTCCGCGAGGGAAGCGGGGTCCGCGGGATCCTCCGGCTCGGGGTCGTGCTCCAAGACGGAGGGCCAGCGATCCACGTCGCCGAGGAAGCCGCTGAGCTGGGCGCAGATGGCCTGGGAGTCGTAGCCGCGGCTGGATCGTTCGATCCAGCCGAACCGCCCGCCCTCGTCCATGATCTCGAAGAGCCCCCAGGCGTGGGCCGCCGGGAACTCGTCCTCGAACGGGTCGCCCGCGTAGCTCCCCAGCCACTGGGGCAGGCTGAGGTAGGGAGACGTCTCGTGTTCGGCCGACATGCGGACATCCTCGCATCGACGCCGCCGTTGAACATCCAGAAAACGACGGGACATCGTCGAAAAGACGATGTCCCGTCGTTTTCTGGATGCTCGGCCGGGTCCGGGGCGGGCCGGGGGCAACCCACCGTGCGAGATCAAGAAATCGACGCGAGATCGTCGGAGAGGCGATTTCGCGTCGATTTCTTGATCTCCGGTGGGAGCCGAGCGCCGGCTCAGCGCCCCCAGCGGCGCAGGCGCAGGGCGTTCGTCACCACGATCACCGAGGACGCCGCCATCGCCGCGCCCGCGATCATGGGGTTCAGCAGCCCCAGCGCCGCGACCGGCAGCCCGAGCACGTTGTACGCAAACGCCCAGAACAGGTTCTGGCGGATGATCTTCAGCGTGGCCCGCGAGAGCCCGATCGCCTGCGCCACCTGCGTCACGGACGAGCCCATGAGCTCGATGTCCGCGCTCGCCCGCGCCACGTCTGTGCCCGCGCCCATCGCGAGCCCCAGGTCGGCGGCGGCCAGCGCCGGGGCGTCGTTGACGCCGTCGCCGACCATCGCCACGCGGCGCCCGGCGGCCTGCAGCTCGCGCACGCGCTGCACCTTGCCCTCGGGGCGCACGCCGGCCACGACGTGTTCCGGCGAGATCCCCACCTCGGCCGCGACGGCGCCCGCCACGGCGGCGTTGTCGCCCGTCACGAGCCACGGCGTCACGCCGAGCTCGCGCAAGGCGGCGACGCCAGCGGCGGAGCTCGGCTTCACGGTGTCGGTCACGGAGAGCACGGCGGCCACCGCGCCGTCCACGCCCAGGAGCACGGCGGTCGCGCCCGCCTCTTCGGCGACGCCCAGCGCTGCGAGGGCCTCGGGCCCCACCTCGACGCCGGACGCCGTCAGGTGCTCGGCCTTGCCAAGCACCACGGCGTGCCCGTCCACGCTCGCGGCCACGCCGCCCCCGGCGGAGGAGGCGAAGCCCGTGGCGGGCAGCAGGGTGCCCGACGGCGCCGCCTCGCCTGAGCGCGCGGCCTCGCCGGCCGCGGGGGCCGGGAGCGTGCCCGACGTCGCAGCGTCACCTGGGCGGTCGAGCTCGCCGGCCGCCGCTTTCGCAGACCCCGGAGCCGAGGCCGCCCGCGCCGCGTCGGCGATGGCCCGGGCGATGGGGTGCTCCGAGCCGTCCTCGGCGGCGCCGGCCAGGGCCAGCGCGCGCTCGGCGGTGATCCCGGCGGGCAGCGGCGCACCGGAGGGTGACACCACGGCCACGCCGGCCAGCGCCATGCGGCCCTCGGTCAGGGTGCCGGTCTTGTCGAGGATGACGGCGTCGACGCCGCGGGCCTCCTCGAGCACCTGCGGCCCGGAGAGCAGGATGCCCAGCTGGGAGCCGCGGCCCGTCCCGGCCACGAGCGCCACGGGCGTCGCGAGCCCCAGGGCGCAGGGGCAGGCGATGACGAGCACCGTCACGGCGGCGACGAAGCCCCCTCGCACGTCCCCCACGGCGAGCCACCACACGAGGAAGGTCGCCGCGGCCAGCACCAGTACCACGGGAACAAACACGGCGGAGATCCGGTCGGCGAGGCGCGTGATGGGGGCCTTGGCGGTCTGCGCCTGGGAGATCATGCGTCCCATTGACGCGAGCGTGGTGTCCTCGCCCACGCGGCTCAGGCGCACGCGCAGGTTCCCGGAGGTGTTGATGGTCGCGCCGGTGACGGCGTCGCCCGGACCCACGTCGACGGGCACCGACTCGCCAGTGATGACGGCGGCGTCCACGGCGGAGTGGCCGCCGACCACCTCGCCGTCGGCGGCGATCTTCTCGCCGGGGCGCACGTCGATCACGTCGCCCACGCGCAAGGCGCCGACCGGCACCTCGGCGAGCGAGCCGTCGTCGTGCACCACCCGCGCCGTCCGCGCGCCCAGGGCCAGCAGCGAGCGCAGCGCGTCGGCGGCGGAACGCCGCGCGCGGTGCTCAAGCCAGCGGCCCAGGAGCAGGAAGGTGGCGACGACGGCGGCCACCTCGAAGTAGAGCTGGTGATCGCTCATGTCCATGGGGTGGCCCCACATGGCGTGGGCCGTGAGCCCAGGGTCCACGATCAGTTGCCCGAGCGAGAAGAGGTAGGCGGCCGCGATGCCGATGGACACGAGCGTGTCCATCGTGGAGGCGCCGTGGCGCGCGTTGATGGCGGCGGCGCGGTGGAAGGGCCACGCGGCCCACGTCACGACGGGAGTGGTGAGCGCCGCGACGACCCAGCCCCAGTGGGGGAACTGCGCGCCGGGGACCATGGAGATCACGAGCACGGGCAGGGTGAGCACAGCGGCCCCGATGAACCGCGCGAAGAGGTGGTCGTTGCGCTCGGGTGCGCTGGTATCGCCGTCGTCGGCGGCGCCGGAGCCTGGCTGGGGCTTCGGCGTAGCGGTGTAGCCTGCCGCGGCCACGGTCTCGAGGAGCTGGGCGTCGCTCACGGAGGCGGGCGCGGTGACCTGCGCCGATTCGAGCGCCAGGTTCACGCTGGCCTCGACGCCGGGCAGCTTGCCGAGCTTGCGTTCGATCCTGCCAACGCAGGACGCGCAGGTCATGCCCTGGATGTCCAGGTCGACGACGCGCAGCGCGGTGGTGTCCGGCGCGTCGAGCGTGGGGTTCGGCCGTGCAGCCACGGCGATCAACTCCTCGGTGTTGGGGGGCTCAGGCGGTGGCTGAGACGACCGTGTAGCCAGCTTCGGCCACGGCCTCGGAAATTTCGGGGACGGTGAGCTCGCGCTGGGCCGTGACGGTCGCAGTGGAGAGGCCGCCGACGACCAGCTCCACGTCGACGCCGGTCACGCCGGGAAGCGCGGAGATCTCCTCCTTCACGCTCATGACGCAGTGGCCGCAGGTCATGCCGGAAATGGCGACGGTGGTGTTCATGGTGACTCCTGGGGTGGGGCCCGGTGGCCCGGGCGGTGAGTGTCTGTGAAGGGCACGACGGCGGGCGGTCCGGCGGGTGCCGG
>JALAHE010000011.1 GCA_022712075.1 Galactobacter sp. | reverse complement strand
GGCCGAGGGTGGGCTGGGCGTTGGCCCACTTGTTCACGCCGGTGGTGGAGTAGCGGCAGTGGCCAACGGCCAGGTGCCCGCTCATGGCGTTCAGGGTGTTTTCGTCGAAGACCTGGGACACGAGGCCCATGTCCTTGTAGACGTTGATGCGTTCGCCATCACTTGTGGCGATGCCGGCGGACTCCTGTCCGCGGTGCTGCAGGGCGTACAGACCGTAGTAGGTCAGCTTCGCGACGTCTTCGCCGGGTGCCCAAACTCCAAACACCCCGCATTCGTCCTGGGGACCCTTTTCAAAGGGTGAGAGATCGTGGTTCAGCAATCCGTCGCCGCGCGCCATGGTTCTAGTCTCTCACGCTTCCTGAGGATCTTCTGTGTCGGTGACGGGCTCCGCCACCACCGTCACTGTGCGGGCCTGCTTGCGCCCGATCCGGTCCACCAAGAGGAACGCCAGGGCGCCGACCGCGGCGCCCACGATCGCGAAGATCACGAAGAAAAAGCCGAGCAGCGTGCCGAAGGTGAACTCCACTGCCTCGCCGCTTGCCGCGGCCGCCGCGACGTTCGACTCGTGGCTAAACCAGGCGACGACGAGCGCCACGAGGGCGGCTGCCACCACGCCGGCCCCCAGGAAAGGCCACAGCTTCGGCGCGGTGCGCAGCTCGAACTGCACCTCTCGCGGTCCGGGCGCGGGCACGCCAGTGTCGGTGGGCTCTACGGGGGTGTCCATGACCCCCATCCTACCGGCGGGCACGCGCCCGAGCCGCCCCCCGGCGTCGGGCAGGGGAGGCCCTCAGCGTGTGAGGGGAAGGACCTCCGACAGGTCGGCGCGGGTGCCGGAGGCACCCACCCGGTGATGCCCGACGGCGTCCGCCCACGTGAGCTGGCCGGTCGCCAGTTCCAGCCAGGTCGCCGCGTCCATCTCCACCACGTTGGGCGGGGTGCCTCGCGTGTGGCGGGGACCCTCGATGCACTGGGTGACGCCGAAGGGCGGGACGCGGACCTCCACCGAGTTGCCCTCGGCCACCTCGGAGAGCTCCTCGAGGAGGTAACGAACGGCCGTGGCGAGGACGGGGCGCGGCGCCGCGGCGGGATCGGCCCGCCAGGCGCGCACGGCCTCGGCCCCGGTCGCCGCGTCGATGCGGCGGCGGACCGCCATCAGGCGCGGGCCAGGGTGGTGACGGCCTCGGTGGGGACGATGGCGCCCACGGGGTTGCCGCCGCCCAGGACCGGCTTGAGGACCTCGGCGAGGACTGCGTCGACCGCCGCGGCCTCGAGCACGCCCAGCGCCTGCAGGGCGCGCAGGCCCACCACGGTGTTGGCGCGCGAGCTGCCGTCAAGCATCTTGAGGGCCAGCGAGGTGCCGTCCGGGGCGCCCAGGATCAGCACGCCCTCGGCGCCGAGCTTGGCCACCACGCCCAGGCGCTCCATGACCACCGTGTTCTCGGCGCCCTCGCCGTGCACGGCCCACGGGTGGGCCAGCATGGCCGGGGCAACCCGCGCGGCCGGATCGTCGGAGCCGTCGGCGGCGAGGCGCAGCATCTTGGCCGTGGCACGGGCCAGCCCGATGAGCGGCATCTGCGGCACCGGGGCACCGCAGCCGTCGATCGCGATGTTTCCCACGGGCGCTCCGGAGAACTCCTCCACGACGTCCATGACGGAGCGCTGCAGCGGGTGGTTCGGGTCAAGGTAGCCCTCGGTGGGCCAGCCGCTGGCGACGCACGCGGTCAGGAAGCCGGCGTGCTTGCCTGAGCAGTTGAAGGCCAGGCGATTCTTGCCGTTGCCGTCCAGGATGGTCTGGCGGTACGTCTCGGAGTCCTGCGGGTAGTCCGGCGGGCAGCGCAGATCCGCCTCGGAGAGTCCGGTGTCCTCGAGGACGGCGGAGGCGAGCTCCTGGTGGCGGAAGGTGCCGCGGTGCGAGGCGCAGGCCAGGGCCAGGCGCTCGTCGTTCAGCTGCGCGCCGGCGCGCAGCGAGGCGATGGCCTGGAACGGCTTGAGCGAGGAGCGCGCGTAGATCTCTGCCTCGGGGTTGCCGAGGGAGGCGATCAGGGCGCCGTCGCGGTCCACCACGGCCAGCGAGCCGAGGTGGCGGGACTCGATGACGCCGTTGCGGGAGACGGTGGCCAGCTCGACGACGTCGTTCAGGGAGATGGGGTGGCTCATGGTCACCGAGTCTAGGCCGGGCTAGCCTGACGGGCATGCGAGGGACAACCACGAGCGGAAACGGAAGCGGCGAGGTGCAGGCCTGGGCCGTGCAACCGCGGGCCAGGTTCCGCTGGCCCGCCGTGTTTGGCCTTGTGGTCCTGGGCGCCATCGGGGTGCTGACTCTGGCCCTCGCGGCGCTGATCGGCGTCTTCCTCCTGAACGGTGGTGACACCCACGGGAACAACGGCTCGGTGGATCCGTGGACCACGGGCAACAACCTGTTCTGGCTGGTCCTCGGCGTGATCCTGCCCGCCATCGTGGGCGGCCTGTGCGCCTGGGGCGTCGTTGCGCTGGCCCGTTCCCTGCGCCGCTGAGGCGGCTTCACACGCTCCCGCCCGGCGCTCTCGCCCCGGTAGGCTGGGGGATCGTGAAGGTCCTCGTCATCGGCCCCGGCGGCCGCGAACACGCCATCGTCCGTTCCCTCCTCGCCGATCCCTCGGTGACCGAGGTCCACGCAGCCCCGGGTAACGCCGGCATCGCCCGCGATGTCACGTGCCACGCGCTCAACACCACCGACCCCGTCGCGGCCACCGCGCTCGCCACCGAGCTCGGCGTCGACCTCGTGGTCGTCGGCCCCGAGGCCCCGCTCGCCGCCGGCGTCGCCGACGCCCTCCGCGAGGCGGGCTTCGACGTCTTCGGCCCGTCCAAGGAGGCGGCCAAGCTCGAGGCCTCCAAGGCCTTCGCCAAGGAGGTCATGGCCGAGGCCGGCGTGCCCACCGCCATGGCCCGCGTGGCCGCCACCGCCGAGGAGGCAGCCGACGCGCTCGACGCCTTCGGCGCCCCGTACGTCGTCAAGGACGACGGCCTGGCCGCCGGCAAGGGCGTCGTGGTGACGTCCGACCGCGCCGAGGCCCTCGCCCACGCCGAGGCCTGCTTTGCCGCCGGCGGCACCGTGGTCATCGAGGAGTTCCTCGACGGCCCCGAGGTCTCCGTGTTTGTCATCGCCGACGGCACCAACGCCGTTGCTCTCTCCCCGGCGCAGGACTTCAAGCGCATCTTCAACAACGACGAGGGCCCCAATACGGGCGGCATGGGCGCCTACACGCCGCTGCCGTGGCTGCCCGCCGGCTTCACCGAGGACGTCATGGAGCGCGTGGCCTTGCCCACGCTGCGCACCATGGCCCGCCGTGGCACCCCGTTCGTTGGCGTCCTCTACTGCGGCCTGGCCGTGACCAGCCGCGGTCTGCGCGTCATCGAGTTCAACGCCCGCTTCGGCGACCCCGAGACGCAGCCCGTGCTGGCCCGCCTCAAGACCCCGCTCGGCCGCGTCCTGAAGGCCGCCGCCCGCGGCGAGCTGGACACGATCGAGACCCTCTCCTGGGACCCGCGCACCGCCGTCGGCGTCGTCGTTGCCTCCCACGGTTACCCGGGCACCGTCCGCACGGGCGACGTCATCACGGGTGTCGAGGCCGCCGAAGCCCTCGACGCCGTGAGCGTCCTGCACGCCGGCACCGCCTCCAACGAGGCCGGCGAGCTCGTCTCCGCCGGCGGCCGCGTCCTCGCCGTCGTGGCGCTCGGCGAGGGCCTCGCCGCCGCCCGCACCGCCGCCTACGAGGGCGTCGCCGCGATCGACCTGCCGGGCTCGCAGCACCGCACCGACATCGCGCTCAAGGCCGCCAACGGCGAGATCGCCGTGGCCGGAAGCTCGGCCCAGGCCGCGCCCGCCGGCGCAAGCCAGCCGGGCGCCGTCGAGCAGGAGGCCGGTCAGGAGGCCCGGCGCGGCTTCCAGACGGAGGTCCTGGAGCTTCCTGGCTGGCGTCACATCTACTCCGGCAAGGTCCGCGACCTCTACGAGCCGGAGGACGCGAGCATCACCGACCGCGTGCTCGTGGTCGCCTCCGACCGCATCAGCGCGTACGACTTTGTGCTCTCCACGGAGATCCCCGACAAGGGCGCCATCCTCACGCAGCTCTCGCTGTGGTGGTTTGAGCAGCTTGCGGACGTCCCCAACCACGTCATCTCCACGGACGTTCCGGAGGCCGTCAAGGGCCGCGCCATGGTGTGCAAGCGCCTGGACATGTACCCGATCGAGTGCATCGCGCGCGGCTACCTCACCGGCTCCGGCCTGGCCGAGTACAACGCAGACGGCACTGTCTCCGGCCAGGAGCTGCCCGCTGGCCTCGTGGACGGCTCGCGCTTGGATCCGGCGATCTTTACGCCGAGCGCCAAGGCCGAGGTCGGCGAGCACGACGAGAACATCACCTACGCCCAGATGGTTGAGCGCGTCGGCGAGTCCGTCTCCTCGGACCTGCGCGAGCTGACCCTCAAGGTCTATTCCGAGGCTGAGCGCATCGCCCGCGAGCGCGGCGTCATCCTCGCCGACACCAAGGTCGAGTTCGGCGCCGACCCGGCCACGGGCACCATCACGCTGGGGGACGAGGTCCTCACGCCGGATTCCTCGCGCTTCTGGGACGCCGCCGAGTACGAGCCGGGCCACGCCCAGCCGTCCTTCGACAAGCAGTTCGTGCGCGATTGGCTCACCTCCGCCGAGTCCGGCTGGGACAAGGCCTCGGGCGAGGAGCCGCCGGCGCTGCCGGCCGAGGTCGTGGAGCGCACCCGCGCCCGCTACGTCGAGGCCTACGAGCGCCTGACGGGCCGCACCTTCCAGGCCTGATTTCCGGGCCAACGCGAGAGGCTCCCACCCTAGACGGGGTGGGAGCCTTTCGTGCTTTTTGGTGCCCGACGGCGCGTGGGCGGGCCGGGTGCCCGACGGCGCGTGGGCGCCGTGGGCGCCCGGCTAGCGTCGCGTGGCGCGCAGCTGGGTCGCGAGCTCGACGGCTAGCACCGCGCGCTCCGGGGCGCCGGCGCTCACGAAGTCCTCGCGGGCGGCGTTGAGGTGCTTCAGCGCGTCGTCGAGCTCGCCGAGGGCGAGCTGGCAGCGTCCGGTCAGCAGCTCGACCTCGCCCTTGACTTGCTGGGGGAGCTCGCCGAGCCGGTCCTGGACGGGCTCGAGCGCGAGGAGGGCACCCGCGGCGTCGCCGTTGACGTGCTGCCAGCGCGCGCGGATGACCTGCAGCTCGAGGCCCTCGGTGCCGAGGTCGCCGATCACGGAGAGCGCCTGCTCGGCGCGCTCGATGCACGCGAGGGTGGCTGGCTCCACGGCGCCCGCGCTGATGCGCGCGCTGGCCGAGGCCTTGTTGAAGCGCGTCCAGAGCTCGATGTCGGAGCGCGGGTGGAGGCGCTGCGCCGCCAGGTTGTGGTGGTGCAGGCCGGCGTCGATGTCCTGGCGCAGGAACGCCACGTTGCCGATGGCCCAGTGGGCGGCGCCGGCGCTCTGGGCCGGGACGTTGCCGCTCACGACCTCGTCGAGGCGCTGGCACGCGCGCCACGCCTCGTCCAACTGGCCGGACTCGGCGAGGCAGGCGATGAGCGCGAAGCGGGCCTCGATGGCAAAGAGCGAGGACGCGGGGAGGGACTGCTCGGCGAGGTTGGTGGCCTTGAGCGCGTGCTCCACGCCGAGGTACAGGCGGCCGGCGCCCTGGTTCGCGGAGGCGACAAGGGTTTCGGCGCGGACCTTGAGCGCCTCGGACTCGTCCGTGAGCGGGTGGGCGAGCACCTCGTCGGCGGCGCGCAGGAAATCGTCCATGCGGCCGAGCTCGCGCAGGCCCTCGGCGCGCAGGAAGCTCATGTTCCACCAGGCCGAGGAGTTCTTCATTGACTGCGCCAGCTCGGCGGCCTGGGCCGCCGTGTCGCAGGCGTCGGAGTAGTCGTGGGCCGCCATCGAGGCGCGGGCGCGGTGCTCGAGGAGCACGAACTGGGCCTCGTCGGGGGAGACCGGGGTGTTCCAGGCCTCCATGACGTCGCGCTCGATCCCGAGGCGCTTGGAGAGCTCGGTAATGATCTCCGGCGTCGGTTCGCGACTTCCTGTTTCGAGCAGGGAGATATAGCTCGTGGAATATTTTTGCGCCCCGAGCTGGGACTGCGTCAATCCCAGGTCTATCCGAGCCCGGCGCAACTTCTCGCCAAACTTCATGCCCATGTGCTCCCCCTGCGCGTTTGTGTCAACTCTGTGGCGATCCTGTCACACCTTTGACGTCTTGACGAACTTCTCACGACACTGTTGACTAACACTGTCATTCGTCACAGTGTCACCTAGGAGGATCCCCCATGTTCTCAACCCCAGAGCACCACCTTGGGGCACACGCCGCGGCGTCTCCGGGCTGACCCGTTCGGGTCGAACCGGAACCCGGCCCCGCGCCGTGCCGGACCAGAAGGCGAAAACTCGGGCCCGCGCCGTCGGGCAGGGAGGGCGCCGCTTAGCGCGAGGCGCGCGGGCGCAGCGTCAGCAGGATCGCCTCGGGGCGGCAGGCCACCCGGAACGGGACCATGCGGGAGGCTCCGAGGCCGGCCGAGACGTTCACCGGCACGCGGTTCCCGCGCGCGCTCCAGAAGCCAAGCCCCGCGGCGAGCCCCGTGGGGAGGTCGCAATTGGACACGAGCGCGCCGTAGCGCGGCACGCGCAGCTGCCCGCCGTGCGTGTGCCCGGCCAGGATTAGCTCGGCACCCGAGGCGGCAAAGAGGTCGAGGACGTCGCGGTAGGGAGCGTGGGTCAGGGCCAGGCGAAGGTGCGGGGCCTCGGCGGCGGACGCCGAGCCAACGGGCCAGGACGCGAAGCGGTCGCGGTGCAGATGCGGATCGTCGACCCCGCTGACGTCGAGGCGCAGGCCCCCGAGCGGCATGGAGAAGGCGCGGTTGCTCGCGTCCTGCCAGCCGGCCAGAGCAAACTCGCGGTGCATGCGGCGCCAGTCGAGCTCGTCCTGCGCGCGGTGGCGCAGCGTGGCCGAGGTGTCCTTGTTGCGGCCGAGGTAGGCCCAGGGCTTGCGCGGGCGCGGGGCGAAGTAGCAATTGGAGCCGGGCACAAAGACGCCGGGGAAGGCCATGAGCGGCTCGAGGGCGTGCAGGAGCGGGTCGATGCCGTGCTGGTGGCTGAGGTTATCGCCCGTGTTGACCACCAGATCTGGGCGCAGCTGCGCTAGCTCGCGGACGAACATGGTCTTGGCGGACTGTCCGGGCACGAAGTGCAGATCGGAGAGGTGAAGCACCCGTAGCTCGGGCTGCCCGGGCGGCAGGATGTCCAAGGTTTCCTCGCGCACCGTGAAGTCGCGCGTGCCGACGTTCGCCGCCGCCGCGGCCCCGACGGCGAAGGCCGCGCCGGCGCCCGCGAGGGCACCGACGCGGCCGAGGCCACGTTGCAGAGAAGCCACGGTCAGCCGTTGGTCTTCTCGGGCGTCTTGGTCTTCTCCGGGGTCTTGGTCTTGACCGGCTCCTTGGTCTTCTCCGGGGTCTTCGTCTTCTCCGGGGTTGACGTCTTGCTCGGCTCGGCGGCCTTGCTCGACTGCGGGGCCTCGCTGGAGTTCGCTGCGCCGCCGGTGTTGCTCGCGGCGCCGTCCGTCGAGGCGGCGCTGCTCTTGGTGTCGCCGTTCGAGCCCGTGCCCGTGCCCGTCCCGGTGCCCGTTCCGGTCCCCGTGCCACCCGTGGAGTAGCCGCCGCCCTTGTAGGACGGGATGAACGGGCCGGAGGTCGGGATCTTCTCGTGCGGGTACTCCGTAACGATGTTCTTCATGTAGTTGCGCCACAGCGGGCCGGCGTAGGCCGAGGAGTCGCCGCCGTAGCGGGCCTGCCCGTCGATGACGCCGCCGTTGTTGATGCCCTTGACGAGGTCGGTCTTGCCATCCTTGCGGCCAACCCAAGAGACGGTCGTGATGCCGGACGAGTAGCCGGCGAACCACGTGGACGTCGCGTTGTTGTTGGTACCGGTCTTGCCGCCCACCGAGGCGGGGATCTGGTACTTGCCCACGCGGACCTTGGCGATCTGCGTGAGGGTCGCGTTGAGCTTGGCGACGACGTCGGACTCGATCACCTGCTCGCAGGTGGTCTTGGGGATGTCCATCTCCTTGCCCTTGGCGGTCTTCACCGACAGGATCGAGACGGTCTCGCACAGCGAGCCCTCGTTGCCGAAGGCACCGAACGCCTTGGCCTGCGCCAGCGGCGAGACCACCTGGGAGCCCAGGATGTTCGAGGGCGCCTCGGCCATGGTCTTCACGGTCACCGGCTCGGAGACGTAGGTGACCTTGCCGTTCTTGTCGCGGACGGCCAGGCCCGTGTCGGGGTCCTTCTTGGTCACGAGGCGGGTCTGCCCGTCAAGGAGGCCCAGGCGATCCGGAACGTCGAAGATGTCGCAGAGGTCAAGCTTGTAGGCCTCGGCGGCGGTGGCGGTGTTGATGGACCAGTACAAGCCGCCGGAGGCGCTCATGCGGTTGGCGGTGCCGCCGGAGGCGTTGCGCACCTTCCACGGTCCGGGGTAGGTGTAGCCGCCCTCGAGGCAGCTGGCCTTCCACGCGCCGTCGTAGTTCTGCTTGGTGCCGTCGACGCTCTCGCCCATGCTGTGCCCGGCCTCGAGCCAGGCGATGGCCGTCCAAGGCTTGGCCGTGGAGCCGCCCTGGTAGGAGTTCGTGTTGAAGTTCAGCTCGGTGTAGAGGTTCTTGTTCTTCTCCGTGCCGAACTTGGTGTTCTGGGCCATCGCCAGGATCTCGCCCGTGGTGTTGCTGCGCGAGATGAGCGAGGCGCCGAAGCCGCCGGAATCGCCGGCCTTGATGGAGGCCACGACCTGCTTGGCCGCCTCGGCCTGCAGCTTGGGATCCAGCGAGGTCTTGATCGTCAGGCCGCCGTTGTACAGCAGCGTCTGGCGCGCCTGGACCGTCTTGCCGAAGGCCGGGTCGTTGCTGATCTGCTGGAACACGTAGCTGCAGAAGTAGGCGGCGCTGCCGGCCGCAGAGCAGCCCGAGGTCTCCTCGGACGGGTTCAGCGTGATCTTTTCCTTGACGGCCTTGTTGTACTCGGCCTTGGTGATGGCACCCGTCTTGAGCATGGCGCCGAGCACGATGTTGCGGCGCTGCAGCGAGGCCTTCGGGTTGTTCTCCGGGTTGAAGCGCGTGGGGCGCTGGACCATGCCGGCCAGCAGCGCCGACTCGGCGATCGTGAGGTCCTTGGCGGACTTGGAGAACCAGCGCTGGGAGGCGGCCTCAGCGCCGTACGTGGCGCCGGCGAAGGGGACGAGGTTCAGATAGCCCTCAAGGATCTGATCCTTGGACATCTTGGTCTCGATCTCATTCGCCCACTTGATCTCCTTGACCTTGTCGGCGATGTCCTTGTTGCCGTTACGGGCGATGTCGTCTTCAGAACGCCCCTCGGCCTGCTGGTTGTTCACGTTGAGGTTCGCGACGTACTGCTGGGTGATGGTCGAGGCACCCTGCTGCGCGCCGCCGGAGAGGTTGGAGACCAGCGCACGGGCGATGCCGCGGGCGTCAACGCCGCCGTGCTCGTAGAAGCGCTCGTCCTCGATGGAGACGATGGCCTTCTGCAGCCACGGGGAGATGTTCTTGAGCGAGACGTTTTTGCGGTTCTGCACGTAGAACTTGGCCAGCTGGTTGCCGTCGCGGTCGAGCAGCACGGAGGGCTGCGCGATCGCCGCGTTCTGGGCGGGGATCTCGATCGAGTCGTAAGCACCAGCCGCCACCTCGGTGGCCTTGCTTGCCCCGACCGCGAGGGGGACCATGGTTCCCGCCACGAGGGCGCCAGCCACCGCACTGCCCAGGAAGAAGGCAACAACCTTCCCGAGGGTGGTGGCGGTGTTGATGAGGGGCGATGTTCGCTCGGCCATGCCTTCCAGGATACAAGCAGGCGATACGCTGAACCTCATGACCACGTGGGAATACGCAACCGTGCCGCTCATGGTGCACGCGACCAAGCAGATCCTGGACAACTGGGGGCGCGACGGCTGGGAGCTCGTCAACGTCCTCGCCATGCCCGCCGCTGGCCCCGCCGCCACGGTCGGGAACGAGATGATCCAGGCTCCGTCCGTCAACCTGGTGGCGTACTTCAAGCGCCCCCTGAACGACTCACTCTGAGAGGTTTCTACTAGATGTCTGTGAACGCGACTTCCGACGCCGCGCCCGGCCGCATCGACGCCCGCCTCGCGGAGCTCGGCATCGAGCTTCCCGCCGTGGCCGCGCCGCTGGCCGCCTACGTCCCCGCGCTGGCCCACGAGGGCCTCGTCTACACCTCGGGCCAGCTGCCCACGGTGGCCGGCGAGCTCCAGGGTGTCGGCAAGGTCGGCGCCGAGGTGAGCGCCGAGGACGCCAAGGCCCTCGCCCGCATCAGCGCCATCAACGGCCTCGCCGCCGTCAAGGCCCAGATCGGTTCCCTCGACCGCGTCACGCGCGTGGTCAAGGTCGTGGGCTTCGTTGCCTCCGATCCGTCCTTCACCGGCCAGCCCGGCGTCATCAACGGCGCCTCCGAGCTGCTCGCCGAGGTCTTCGGCGAGGCCGGCGCACACGCCCGCTCCGCCGTGGGCGTCGCCGTGCTGCCGATCGACGCTCCCGTGGAAGTGGAACTTGTCGTCGCCTACGCCTGAGCAACACCCGCTGACGGGGACGTTCCGGGCCGTGCCCGGGGCGTCCCCATCAGCACCCGTCTGTGCCGTCTCCTCCGAGCCCCCGGCCACGGGAGTCCTGCGCAGGCTCTTCCCCGTGCCGGCCTCCCGCCTGGACGCCGCGCGCACGTGGCTGCAGTTGGGCGCCCGCACGCCGCGCCGCGCGCGCGAGGCGAGCTCCGTGCTGCTGGTCCGCGACGCACCCGACGGCGTCCGCGCCTGGCTTGGCCTGCGCGGCCCGGAGTCGCCGCTCGGCATGATCTCCTTCGCCGGCGGTTCCTGCTCCGTGGACGACGACGCGCAGCTGCCCTGGTACGGCCCCACGCCGGCCAAGTGGGCCTCCGTGCTCGGCATCAACGACCACATGCTGGCCCGCCGCCACGTCCTCGCCGCGATCCGCGAGCTCTTCGAGGAGACCGGCGTGCTGCTGGCCGGCCCCGACCCGCTCTCGCTCATCGAGGACAACCAGGGCGAGGACTGGATGCGCGCGCGCCAAGCGCTCGCCTCGGCCGAGTTCACCTTCGCCGAGTTCCTGCAGCGCCGCGGCTGGGGCGTGCGCACCGATCTGCTGCGCCCCGTGGGCCACTGGATCTCGCCCGACTACGAGCTGCGCCGCTTCGACACGTACTACTTCGCCGCGGCCGCCCCGGCCGGCCAAGAGGTCTCGCCCCTGAAGGGCAAGGATCGCTGGGGTCGCTGGGTCTCCGCCAAGGAGGACGGCGCCCGCCCGGAGTCCGAGGCGCTCGGCGACGAGATCGGCCAGCCCGACACGGTGGGGCAGCCGCTCTCCGAGCTCTCGACGCCCGCCACCCAGGTGATGCTCGAGAAGCTGCGCCGCACGCGCGGCTGCGTGGCCTACCTTTCATCCAAGCGTCACATCCAGGCCTTCCAGCCCGAGCTGGTCGAGGTCGAGGATCACCTGCTTCTGGACGTCACCACCGTCGACGCAGCCGAGGGCAGCGCCGTGGCACGCGGGCGCTAGGCGCCCACCCGCCCAGGGGTGCCGGAGGCACCCAGGTCACCACCCGCCGTCGGGCACCGAGAACGCGCGACGACGCACGCGAAGGAGGGCGGCACCCGGAACCCGGGTGCCGCCCTCCTTCGTGTGTGGGTGGGGTCAGCGCGAGCGCTGGCGCAGGCGCTGCAGGTCCAGAATGACCACGGCGCGGGCCTCGAGGCGCAGCCACCCGCGCTGCACGAACTCGGCCAGGGCCTTGTTCACGGTCTCGCGGGAGGCACCGACGAGCTGGGCCAGCTCCTCCTGGGTGAGCTCGTGGGCCACCAGGATGCCGTCGGTGGTGGGGCGACCGAAGCGGTCGGCCAGGTCAAGGAGTGCCTTGGCGACGCGGCCGGGAACGTCGGAGAAGACGAGGTCGGCGAGCGAGTCGTTGGTGCGGCGCAGGCGGCGGGCGAGGGCCTGCAGCAGCTGCAGGGAGACGTCCGGGCTGGCCTGGATGGCCTTGCGCAGGTTCTCGTGGCGCAGGCCGGCCAGGCGCGTCTCGGAGACGGCGGTGGCGGTGGCGTTGCGCGGAGACGGGTCGAAGAGGGCCATCTCGCCGAAGAGTTCGCCGGGGCCGAGGACGGCGAGAAGGTTCTCGCGACCGTCGGGGGACGTGCGGCCGAGCTTGATCTTGCCGGAGACGATCACGTAGAGCTGGTCGCCCTGATCACCCTCGTGGAAGACGGACGCACCGCGGGAGAGGTCCACCTCCGTCAGCTCATCGGTCAGCACGGCGAAGGCCTCGTCGCTCAGGTGTGCGAAGAGCGGCGCACGCCGCAGGACCTCGATATCCATGATGCTCCTGTTCGGAAAAAGTCGGTGGTTCTACCCCCATTGTGCCGCATGCTCCAACCCTGTGACGCGTCCCACACGATTTGATGCTCGTTCGGGCATGTCGCGGGGCCGCGCAACTTGCCGCGCGGGTAGGACACAAGGTGATCTCTTTTGAGCGGCTGAGCCGGTTGGCGTTGGCCGATTCGTTACGATGTGTGAGAGGGCGCGGTGGTCGCCCCACCCCGCCGCACTCGTGGCGGTGCGGAGGGATGAGGGGTCGGATTCTCCGGTGTTTTTGGGCCTGGACGTGCTGGACTGGGTGCTGATCGTGGCGCTGTTCCTCTTCGGCGCGGCCGGATGGCGGAAGTCCTTCCTCGTGGCCCTCGGCGGCATCCTCGGCTTCCTGGCCGGCGCCGCCGCCTCCTTCTTTGCGATCCCCCTCGTCTCCGCATGGATTCCAGACCCCACCTGGCGTGTCATCGGCCTCATCGTTGCCTTTGTGCTGTTCCTCGCGATCGGCCACGGCCTCGGCGAGGCGGCGGCTGCCAAGGTGCGCGGCTGGTTGGACATGCCGCGCCCGCGCTGGTGGGGCCGCGCCGGCGGCGCCGCCGTGAACCTCGTGGCGGCCGGCTTCGCGATCTCCGCCCTGGCCTTCACCTTCTCCACGCTCGGCCTGCCGCTGCTCTCCACGCAGATCGCCCAGTCGAAGGTCATCCAGACCTCCCGCTCGCTCACGCCGGAGGGCGTGGAACGGGCCCTCGGCGAGGCCCGCACGCTCGTGGCCGGCATGCCGCTCCCGGAGATCCTGGTCCCGCTGGCCCCCAAGCACGACGTCGAGGTCCCCAGCGCCGAGCTGGAGACGGACGCGCTGAAGAACGCGCGGGCCTCGGTGGCCCGCATCACCGGCACTGCGGCGGCCTGCGGCGTCAACCAGACCGGCACCGCGTTTGTTGTCGCCAAGGATCGCGTCATGACCAACGCCCACGTCGTCGAGGGTGTGGAGCAGCCCGTCATCGAGACGGCGGACGGCCGCGCGCTGACCGGCCGGGTGGTCTCCTTCGATCCCGTACGGGACGTCGCGATCGTCGCCGTGGACGGCCTTGAGCTCACGCCGCTGACGCTCGGCCGCGATCTGCAGACCGGCGCGGAGGCCGTCTTCATGGGCTTCCCGGCCGGCGGACCTTTCTCCGCTGCACCTGCCGCCGTGCAATCGCTGCACACCCTGCGCGTCCCCAACATCTACGGCGCTGACGCCACGCCGCTCAGCGTTTATCAGCTTGCCGCCAACGTGCAGCAGGGCAACTCCGGCGGGCCGCTGCTCACGGCCGACGGCCGCGTCTCCGGCATGGTCTTCGCCAAGGCCAAGAGCGAGGACAACGTCGGCTACGCGCTGAGCCTGAGTGAGATCTCCTCCGCCGCGGGCCAGGCCGCCTCCCTCAACGACTCCGTCTCGACGGGTTCCTGCACCAATCGCTGAGCTGCCTATCGCGCTCGGCTCGCCCGGGAGGCGCACGGCTCAGAACGGCTTGCCCCCAAGACCGTGCGCCTACCCGGGCGCACAACCCACCGCAACGCCAACGGCGCCGGCCCCCGCAAGGGGACCGGCGCCGTCGTCGTGCCTTGGAAGGACTCAGCCGCGCATCGTGGCCGCGATCTGATCCATCACCGTGGTGTCGGCGAGCGTCGAGGCGTCGCCAGCCGGGCGGCCCTCGGCGACGTCCTTGAGCAGGCGGCGCATGATCTTGCCGGAACGGGTCTTGGGCAGCTCGGGGACCACAAACACGGCCTTGGGCTTGGCGATCGGGCCGATCTCCTTGCCCACGTGCAGGCGCAGCTGCTCCGAGATGTCCTCGGGCCACTCGGCGTCCGCGCCGCGCAGGATGACGAACGCGACCACGGCCTCGCCCGTCGTCTCGTCCTTGGCGCCCACCACGGCTGCCTCGGCCACGGCGTCGTGGGAGACCAGCGCGGACTCGATCTCCGTGGTGGAGAGGCGGTGGCCGGAGACGTTCATGACGTCATCGACGCGGCCCAGGAGCCAGATGTCGCCGTCCTCGTCCTTCTTGGCGCCGTCGCCGGCGAAGTACATGGTCTCGAAGCGGGACCAGTAGGTCTCCTTGAAGCGCTCCGGGTCGCCCCAGATGCCGCGCAGCATGGACGGCCACGGATCGCGGATGACGAGGTAGCCGCCCTCGCCGTTGCCGACCGAGACGCCGGCCTCGTCCACGACGTCCACCGTGATGCCGGGGACGGCCACCTGGGCCGAGCCGGGCTTCGTGGCGGTGACGCCCGGGAGCGGCGCGATCATGTGCGCGCCGGTCTCCGTCTGCCACCAGGTGTCGACGATGGGGGCCGGGTTCTCCTTGCGGGGGCCGGGCTGCCCGTCCGTGCCGGCGCCGGCGTTGGCGCCGATGACGTCGCGGTACCACATCCACGCCTCGGGGTTGATGGGCTCGCCCACCGAACCCAGCACGCGCAGGGTCGAGAGATCGTAGGAATCCGGGATCTCGCGGCCCCACTTCATGGCGGTGCGGATGGCCGTGGGCGCCGTGTACATGATGGTGACCTTGTGCTTCTGCACGAGGTTCCACCAGCGGCCGCGATCCGGCGTGTCCATGGTGCCCTCGTAGAGCAGCACGGTGGAGCCGTTCACGAGCGGCGCGTACGTGATGTACGAGTGCCCGGTGATCCACCCGACGTCGGCCGTGCACCAGTAGACGTCCGTCTCGGGCTTGAGGTCGAAGGTGTCGTGGTGCGTCACGGCGGCCTGCGTCAGGTAGCCGCCGGTCGTGTGCAGGATGCCCTTGGGCTTCCCGGTGGTGCCGGAGGTGTACAGGATGAAGAGCGGGTGCTCGGACTCGAACGCCTCGGCCTCGTGCTCGGGGGAGGCGTTCGGGACGACGTCGTGCCACCACTGATCGCGGCCCTCGACCCAGTTGGTGGGCTCGGCGTTGCGCTTGACGACCAGGACGGTGGAGACGGTGTGGCCGGGGGCCTCGAGCGCGGCGTCGACGGCCGGCTTGAGCGGGCTCGGCTTGGCGCGGCGCCAGGTGCCGTCCGCCGTGACGACGAGCTTGGCCTCGGCGTCGTCGATGCGGCTGCGCAGCGCGTCGGCGGAGAAGCCGCCGAAGACCACGGAGTGCACGGCGCCCAGGCGGGCGCAGGCGAGCATGGTGATGACGGCCTCGGGGACCATCGGCAGGTAGACGGCCACGCGGTCGCCGGCGCCGACGCCCAGGCCGGCGAAGGCGTTGGCCGCCTGCTTCACCGCGGTGGTGAGCTCGGCGTAGGTGTACGTGGCGGTGTCGCCCGGCTCTCCCTCGAAGATCAGCGCGACGCGGTCACCGTTCCCGGCCTCCACGTGGCGATCCAGCGCGTTGTACGCGGCGTTGAGCTTGCCGTCCGCGAACCAGCGGTAGAACGGCGCGTTGGAGTCGTCGAGCACCTGCGTGAAATCGGTGGCCCAGCTCAGGGCGCCGCGGGAGCGCTCGGCCCAGTAGGCAAGGCGGTCCTCGCTCGCGCGCTCGTAGAGCGAGGCGTCAGCCACGGCATTGGCGGCAAACTCGGCCGAGGGCGCGAACGTGCGGTGCTCGGTGAGCAGGTTGTCCAGGGTGGAGTTCTCTCCCATGGGGTCCTTCCTCAATCTTTCACAAAGGGGGCCGTTGTGATTCACGTTACAACGCTTTGTGGTGTGATCATCACCAGGCGTCCGCACTGTGACCATCAGGGCCTCCTAGACCCGTCATAGTCGTTAGGCTTAGGCCTCACGGTGCTACGCGCGTCAGCGTTGCGTGGGCCGCCGGGAGGCGGTCAGGTCTACCCCCAAGGAGTGGCATGAGTGAGCAAGCGAACGCGCGGGCGGTGCTCGGGCCGTTCACGGCGCGCGAAACCACCTATCTGGCTGGCGCGGTGGTGTTGGCCCTGGCCTCCCTGTTTTCCTTCGGTCGGACGCGCGGTGACTTCGCCGTGATCGTGCTCGGCCTGCTGGCGCCCCTGGCCGCCGCCGCCGGCGTGGCCTGGCGTCGACTGCGCGGGCGCGCCCGCCTCGACCTCGGCTCCTTCTCCCTCGACCAGCTCTGCGCCGTGGTGGCGGCCGCCGCGCTCGTGGTGGCGCTCGGCGGCCTGGGCGGGGCCGGCGCCTTCGCGCAGCTCTTCGCCGTGCTCGGCGCCGCCGCGCTGTTTGTCGCCAGCTGGGGCGCCTCCTGGATCTCGGTGTTCGGCGCCGACTATGTGCCGACCCCGGGCGTGCCGCTGCTGCGCCGGGACATCGCTCCGACCTCGCCCGTGGGGTGGGGCGCCGGCTTTGCCGAGCCCGGCGTGGGTGGCCACGAGGCAGGGACCCACGGCACGACGTCGGGCGGTGGCGTAGGCGGCCAGGCTGAGGCCGGCGCTCCTTCCTTTGGCGCCTCCTCGGCGCCGGCCCCGGCGCGCAGCGCCGTGCCGCGCGTGCCCCACGCCGCCGCGCCGCACACCAGCGTGATCGGTTCCTCGGCCGCCCCGGCCGAGCCGGAGCCGGCCGCCTTCTGGTTTGCCGTGCCGGATGCGCGCCCCGCCGTGAACCGCGGCACGGGAGCGGTGGAGTTCACGGTGGAGCCGGGCGAATGGTTCCTCGCCGTGCGCACGCTGCCCGAGGGCCTCGTGGTGCGCCACGACGACGGCCGCGAGGGCCTGCTGCGCGACACCGACGACCTGGAACTGGGCTGATGCCCCCTCGCCTGACCCCCGCGCAGCGCCGCGCCCGCGTCCTCGAGAACGAGACGCACCTGGCCAAGAAACGGCGCGCGCGCAAGATCGACAAGGTGCTCGGCGAGACCTACCCCTACGTCGTGGCCGAGCTGGACTTCGAGAATCCCTTCGAGCTGGTCGTCGCGACCGTGCTCTCGGCCCAGACGACCGACGTCAAGGTCAACGAGGTCACGCCCGTGCTGTTCGGGGCCTACCCCGATGCTTTCGCCTTGGCCGGGGCCCCGGCCGCGGCGGTCCAGGAGATCGTGCGGCCCACCGGGTTCTACAAGACGAAGGCCGCCAACATCCAGGAGCTTTCGCGCCGCCTCGTCACGGAGCAGGATGGCGAGGTGCCCGAGGACCTGGACTACCTCGTGACGCTGCCCGGCGTGGGCCGCAAGACCGCGTTTGTGGTGCTGGGCAACGCCTTCGGCCGCCCCGGGCTGACCGTCGACACGCACTTCGGGCGATTGGCCAGGCGCTTCGCCTGGACCGACCAGGAGGACCCCGTCAAGGTCGAGGCCGAGGTAGGAGAGCTCTTCGCGAAGCGCGACTACACGATGCTCTCGCACCACCTGATCTTCCACGGCCGGCGCATCTGCCACGCCAAGAAGCCGGCCTGCGGGGCGTGCCCCGTGGCGCAGTGGTGCCCGTCCTTCGGCGAGGGCGAGACCGATCCCGAGGCGGCCGAGGCGCTGCTGAAGTACGAGCTGGCCCCCGGCCGCGAGGAGCTGCACCGGCTCATGCTCGAGGGATACACGCGGCGCCAGCTGCGGGCCATGGGGTATCCGCTCGGGCCCTAGCCGAGCCGGGCCCGGTTCGATTCACCGCGCCCCGCCCCGGGCGGCCCGTGACAGCTCGGCCCCGCGGGGCCGCCGGGACCGCCCGACGTGCCCGCCTCGGCGCCCTGCCGCGCACCCTCCCGCGCACCTCTGCCGCGCACCTCTGCCGCCGCCCACCGAAAGGTCTCCCATGAGCACCCAAGCCGAGCCCACGCCGTCGTGCGGCGCGGCGCGCGAGCAGCTCGCCGCCCTCGCCGCCGCCTACGCTGACGACCCCGCGCGGGAGGCCGGCTACGCTCGGCTGCGCCGCGTGCGCCCGCCAGCGGGGGACCGGCCGGCCCGCAGCGCCTCGGTGCTCGTGCTCTTCGGGGCGTTGGACGGGCACCCGGCCGAGCACGCCTCGGAGGCGGTGCCCGCCGATCTCGACGTGCTGCTGGTGCTGCGCGCGTCCACGCTGCGCGATCACGCCGGCGAAATTGCGTTCCCGGGCGGCGGCGCGGACCCCGAGGACGCCGATGCCGTAGCCACCGCGCTGCGCGAGGCCGTCGAGGAGACGGGCCTGGACCCGGCCGGCGTGGAGGTGCTCGGCACGCTGCCGCTCGCGCCAACCGTCTCCAACTTCACCGTGACTCCCGTGCTCGGGTGGTGGAGCGAGCCGAGCGCCGTGGGCGTCGTGGACGCCGGTGAATCCGCCGCCGTCTTCCGCATGCCCGTGGCCGATCTGCTGGACCCGGCCAACCGCTGCATGACCGTGCTCGAGCGCGCGGGGCGCGAGTGGGTCATGCCGGCGTTCAGAACCCAGCACGGGCTGCTGTGGGGCTTCACGGCGGCGATCCTCGACGGCCTGTTCGAGGAGCTGGGCTGGGGCGAGCCGTGGGACGTGAACGACCGCGTGCGCCCGCCCGGCTACTGAGCTGCTACTTGGCGCTGGCGTAGTCCTTCGCGATCCCCACCGAAATGGGGAAGTCCACGGGGATATCGCCGAAGATCAGGCGGGCCGCGCCGTCCGCCGCGGCTCGCAGCGCGATTTCCACGTCGACGGCCTCGGACTCCGGGGCGTGCACCATGATCTCGTCGTGCAGGAAGAACACCTGCCGTGAACCGGGCGCGGTGGCGCGCAGCCGCGAGCGCAGGTCCGCCATCCAGCACTCGGCCCACTCGGCGGCCGTCCCCTGCACCACAAAGTTGCGGGTGAATCGGCCCCAGGCGCGGGCCGCCGCGGCCGGGTCTCCAGCCGGGCGGGGCGCGCCGTCCTGGCCGGGTGCCTGGCCGGGCGCCTGCGTGCCGGTGCTCCGCGAACCCGGCCCCGCGGCGTCGGGCGCTTCATCCCCGGGGCCCGGGCCGTCCGGCCCGAAGCCGCCGTTTCCCCCGCCGAAGGGGGCGGGGCGGGGCGAGGTGCGCCCGAGCCACGTGTGCACGGTCCCGCCGCGCTCGCCCGTCCGCGCCGCCTCCTCGAGGAGCGCCGTGGCGCGGGGGTACGCGGCGGCGAGGCGCGGGGCCATGGCGGCCGACGGGCCAGTGGTGCCGCCGTACATGGCGCCGAGCATCGCGACCTTGGCCATGTCGCGGTCGCCGCCGAAGACCTTGTCGGCGATGGATTGGTAGAGATCGCGCCCGCGGGCGGCCTCGGCGAGGGCGTGATCGGCGCTCATGGCGGCGAGGACACGGGGCTCGAGCTGGCTCGCGTCGGCGACGACGAGGACGTGCCCGGGGTCGGCGCGCACGGCCGAGCGGACGTCGTGGGGGATCTGCATGGCGCCGCCGCCCTGGCTGGCCCAACGGCCAGTGACGACACCGGCCACGACGTATTCGGGGTGGAAGCGGCTGCCGTGGATCCAGGTATCCAGCCACGCCCAACCGTTGGCCGTCAGGAGGCGCTGGAGCTTCTTGTAGCGCAGGAGGGGCTCGATGGCCGGGTGGCGCAGCTCCTCGAGGTCCCAGCGGCGCGTGCTGCGCGCGTCAAGGCCGGCGCCGCGCAGGGCGCGCAGGAGGGCCGGCCGGGAGTCGGGGTTGAGCCGAGGGGCGGCCAGGAGGTCCTGGAGCACCTCCGTGAGGTCGGCGAGCTTGGCCGGCCGGGTGCCGTGCGGGACGCGCGGCCCGAGCCGTTCGGCGAGCAGGCGCTCGTGCTCGGCGCGGTCCCACGGAACGCCGTCGCGGCGCATCTCCTCGGCGATGAGCGAGCCGGCCGAGTCCAGCGAGGCGAGCAGGTGCAGCGTGCGGCCCTGCGTTCCGGCGTGGGCGAGGGCGGCCAGCTGGGCTGCATATTCCTGGGCAAGCTCCTGCGGGG
>JALAHE010000092.1 GCA_022712075.1 Galactobacter sp. | reverse complement strand
GTCCACGACCGCCGCCCCGGCGCCCGGCTGGGTGCGCCCCAGCGAGGTGCGCGTTGGCGCGTGCGTTGACACGGCCAACGGGCGCCACTTCCCCACCTTCAAGGTGGTGGACTGCGGGCAGATGCACGACGGCCAGGTCGTGGCCCAGGGCGTGATCGGGGGCACGAGCCTGCCCGACGAGGACGACGAAGCGGCGTGGGACCGGCTCTTCGAGCGGCAGTGCATCCCGGCCTTCGAGGAGTTCACGGGCACCGCGTGGGACGACTCCAGGCTCTCCATGTTCACGTGGGCGCCCACCGACGACGACTTCGCCGCGGGCGGCCGCACCCTCACCTGCGTGATCCAGATGTTCGACGGCACGCGGTTCTCGGGCTCGGCGCTGGGCAAGAACAACGAGGATCAGTTCGAGCACGACCCACGCTGGAGGGCCCCGACCGAGGAGGATCTCTTCGGCGAGGAGGAGACGCACCGCGTCTAGCGGGTGTGGCGCCCCTGGAAGGCAAGGATCCGCCCCACCGCGCGGTTCACGGCCTCCGGGCCGGCCGCGAAGCTCAGCCTCACCGCGCCGGCGCCCAACACGCCGTCGAAGTCGGAGCCGGGCGTGAGCGCCACGCCCTCCTCCTCCAGCAGGGCGGAGCACCAGGCCGCGGCATCCGGGAAGGACCCCAGCGCGGGCCCCAGCTGCGCATAGAGGTAGAACGCGCCGTCGGCTGGCGCCGCCTCGCCCCAGCCGAGCTCCGGCAGGCGCTCGAGCAGCGCGGCGCGGGTGCGCGCGAACTCCGCGAGCTGCGCCTCGCCGAACGCGTACGCCTCCTCGTCGAAGGCGTGCACGGCGGCGCGCTGGGCGGAGGCCGGCGGGCACAGCGCCACGTTGCCGGCCAGTGCCTCGATCCCCGCCGCCAGCTCGGACGGGGCCAGGAGCCAGCCGACGCGCCAGCCGGGCATCCCCCAGAACTTGGAGAACGAGGAGATGACCACGGCGTCCGAGCCTAGCTCGCGCGCGCTCACGCCGAGCGGGTCGGGGGCGCCCGGCTCGGGGTAGGTGATCCCGTGGTAAATCTCGTCGCTGATGAGCCGGGCGTCGTTGCGTGCGCACCAGGCGCGCAGGGCCTCGAGCTCGGGACGCGTGACCATGGTCCCGGTGGGGTTGGCCGGGGAGGCGAGGATCAGGCCGGCGAGCCGGCCGTGTTCCCGCCGAGCGGCGTCGAGCAGTTCGGGCGTGGGCTGATAGCGGGTCTGTGGCCCACACGGGATCTCCACGACGCGCAGGCCGAGGGCCGTGAGGATGTTGCGGTAGGCCGGGTAGCCGGGGCGGGCGATCGCGACGGCGTCCCCGGCCTCGAAGGCGGCGAGGAAGGCGAGCATGAATGCCCCGGAGGCGCCCGTCGTGACGATCACCTCGCTCGGGTCCACGGCGGTGCCGTACCAACGCGCGTAGTGCCCGGCGATGGCCTGGCGCAGCTCGGGGAGGCCGGCGGCCGGCGTGTAGTTCAGGCTCTCGCCGCCCGCGTGGACGGCGGCGGCCGCTGCGTTGACGGACGGGGCGGCGCCGCCGGAGGGCTCGCCGGCGCACAGGGAGATGACGTCGCGCCCCTCGGCGCGCAGCTCGCCCACGCGCCGCAGGATGGACATGACCTGGAACGGCGGGACGGAGCCGCGGCGGGAGAGCTGCATGGTGCCCATGCTGTCACGGGCCCAGGAATCGGTGCACCGCGGGGTGCCTCGCGGCTATCGTTGGCCAACCGCTCGTTGTGCTGGTGGACGGGCCGGTTCGCACCGACTCAACCCCCTGCGAGGAGATCCTGCATGCGCCCCACCGCGAGCGACCGTCTGGCCAAGCTGGTCCTGGGAGGGCTCGGAGCCCTGCCCGCCGGGCTGCAGCGACGCTTGGGCGGCAAGCCCATCTCGATCGACGGCCAAGTGCTCTACCCCGAGGTGCAGATGGCGCTGCGCCTGCTCAACGCGATGCCCTCGAGTGACTTCTCCGAACAGCCCCTGGAGGCGGCCCGGCGGACGATCGACAGCGAGGCCTATGTGTTCGGCAAGCGGCTGCCCGTGGACCGCGTGGAGGACCTCTCGATCCCCGGGCCGGGCGGAACCATCCCGGCCCGCAGCTACCGGCACGCCCACGCCGAGGACTCGATCGGCACCGTGGCCTACTTCCACGGGGGCGGGTGGGTGCTCGGCGGGCTCGATTCGCCGGACGCCGTCTGCCGCTTCATTGCGCACCCCCTGCCCGTCACCGTCGTCTCGGTGGACTACCGCTTGGCCCCGGAGCATCCCTTCCCCGCCGGGATCGACGACGCCCTCGCGGCGTATCGCTGGATCCGGGAGCAGCCCTCGCTGGGCCGCACCGTGGCAGTCGCGGGAGACAGTGCCGGCGGCAACTTCGCGGCGGTGATCGCCCAGCAGACCAAGGACGACACCCCGCCCGACTTCCAGCTGCTCTTCTTCCCCGTCACCGACCTGGCCCACAAGAGCGCGTCCTACGCGACGTTTGCCGAGGGGTTCTTCCTCACGGAGCAGCAGATGGACTGGTACAGCGAGCGCTACGTCCCGGACCGCAGCCAACTCACCGACCCGCGCGTCTCCCCGCTCCTCGCCGAGGACGTGAGTGGTCTCGCGCCCGCGCACGTGGCCGTCGCCGGCTTCGACGTTCTGCGCGACGAGGGGATCGCCTACGCCCGGCGCCTCCAGGACGCTGGCGTGCCAGCCACACTGCAGGTGGTGACGGGGCACATCCACGCCTTCACCAACACCACCGCCGCGAGCCGCACCGGCACCGAGGCCTTCCGCGAGGCGATCGGCTTCCTGGAGCGCGGGCTCCGCGGGGCAAGGGGCGCGTGAGCGGGTCATCGCGAGAGCGGCGGCAGGGGCTCAGTCAGGGACTGCCACGCTTTCACTCGGCCTGGGCGCGGGCGGCTTCTCGCTGAACGTGACCGTCCGGGTGCGACTGCGCATCCTGCGGTACTCAAAGCTGCGATCCCCGCGCGTCCACTTGGGCGGTGAAAAGAGACCGTCCTCGTCGCACGGGCCCAGGCCTTCGCGAAGATAGGCGATCGACTTCTCGTACGCGTCGTCGTCGGAGGGGGCCTTCACCCCGGGCGGCATGGTCCCGGGGTCCGTGAAGTACGAGATCCGCTCACACCTGCCGTCCGCGTTCAGGCGCACCAGCGACCCACCGCTCATCCAGGCCGGGCCGGGCAGGAAGCCGAGGTCGCTGGGTTCCCCTCCTGGTTCCGCGAGCCCGTGGCGGGCCACCACCTCGTTCCCGTCCATCCCGGCGAGCCAGTCCTCGGCCACGGAGCGGGTGAGGGCCAGCGACGGTTGGCCCGTGAAGCGCAGCTCAAGTTCTCCCCGCGCCAGTCTCAGCTGCACCCTGAACGAGCCGAGATCCCAGTGCTTGTCGCTGCCCACCGCCCGGCCGAGCTTGCGCGAGAGCGTGTTGCGTAGGCGCTTCTCGGTCGCGGGCTCGTCCGCCGGGTCCAGTCCAGACACCCTCGGAGTGATCCACAGGTAGGCGTTGATCTCCTCCTCGAGGTCCAGCCCGTCGTCGTACTCCGCCTGGGCCGGGAAACCGTGAGCAAGCAGCGCCTCGGCGAGCCTCTCCCTCGAATCCAGGGGTTCTTTCCAGACGCGCTCCAGGAGCACCGGGACCTGCTCGAGGACGTGTTCAATCGTCAGGGTGGAGCGCATGCCGGTCATCCTAGGGCCGCGCCTTCGCGACTGTCACGACGCCGGCGGGCGGAGCCCGCCAAGGCCCGACGGCGCGGGGAGACCTAGCGGGTCAGGCCCAGGCCGCGGGCCTGGACCTCGAGCCTCCACCAGGCAGGGGCCTGGCGCAGGCCGGCCGGGAGCCGCGGGTACACCGCGCCCAGCCCGCCCACGATCGCGCGGAACAGCCGGTCCCGGCCAGGCCCGTAGGCGAGGCCGAACTGCGCGCGCACGGACGCGGGTAGCAGGGCCGCCGTCGCGAGCCGCGCGGCTGGCATGAGGGCGCGCAGCCACAGCGGGGCCGCCTTGGCGGCGAGCAGCTCGCGGGACACCGCGAGGGCGTCGTCGCCGACCCGCAGACCGGCCACGCGGCGCTCAAACGCAGCATCGAAGGCCGCCCGATCGGCGAACCAGCGCTCCCGCGGCACGCCGAGCGAGGAGGCAAGCGCCCCGTAGCCGCGCACCACGCGGTCCTGCGCCTCGCGGGGCAGGGGACCGAGCACGGCCTCCCAGGTCCGCGTCCCAGCCCAGGCGAGGGTCATCGCGACCCACAACCGGGCGTCGTCGTCGTGAGCGTCGTAGGCAGGCCGCCCGCCGTCCGCCGCGCCGTGCACCGGGTCGTGCGCTGCGCTCACGTGCGCCACCTGCGCGCCGCGCAGCTGTGGCCCGCCGAGCGCCACGGCGTAGACGTAGTCGAGCGTGGCCCACAGACGCTTGAGCGGCTGGCGCGCGAAGTCGGAGTGTTCGGCCACGCCCCGGCCCACGCGGGGATCGGCGAGCTGCAGCAGGATCGCCGCGCCGGCGCCGCCGAGCAGCACCGCCTCGGGGGCGACATCGCGAAAGCCCCGGGCCTCGCGGGGATCGCGGGGTCCGGGGCTTCCGAAGGGCTGGCGGCTCATGCGTCCATCATGGCGCAGGCCGCTGGGCCGGTCCTGGGTGCGGCTTCGCGGCGCCCAGGTGCGGGCTCGAGGCTCAGGCCTGGGCGGTCTCGGCCTGATCCGCGGCCTTGGCCTCGGCGATCTGGCGCTTGATGTCCACCATGTCGAGGGCGCGAACCTGGCCGATCAGGTCGTCCAGGGCCGGGCCGGGCAACGCGCCGGCCTGGTTGAAGACGAGCACGCCGTCACGGAAGGCCATGAGCGTGGGGATCGAGGTGATGCCGGCGGCACCGGCGAGCGCCTGCTCGGCCTCGGTGTCGATCTTGGCGAACACGATGTCCTGGTGGGACTCGGAGGCCTTCTCGAAGATGGGGCCGAACATCTGGCACGGGCCGCACCACGCGGCCCAGAAGTCGACGAGCACGATGCCGTCGCGGTCGACCACGGAATCAAAGTTTGACTGGTTCAGGTTGATGGTGGCCACGGACGGCCCTCCTCGCTGCTGGTGTGCGGGCTAACTACTCATGTCAACGATACCCCTGGGGGTATCTATTCCCGGCCCCGGGACGCAACCGCGCCCGCGCACCCAAAGGTGCGCGGGCGCCGTCGAGCAGTGGAAACGATCAGTCGTTGGCGGCGGCGAGCTGGCCGCAGGCGCCGTCGATCTCCTTGCCGCGCGTGTCGCGCAGCGTGGTGGGGATGCCCTTGGCCTCGAGGCGATCGATGAACTCGTTCGTGACCTCGCGCGTGGAGGACGTCCAGATGGAGCCCGGCGTGGGGTTGAGCGGGATCGGGTTCACGTGCACCCAGCCGCGGCCGCGCGCGTTGAGCTTGTCGGCCAGGAGGTCGGCGCGCCACGGGTGGTCGTTCATGTCCTTGATGAGCGCGTACTCGATGGAGACGCGGCCGCCCGTCTTGTCGTAGTACTCGCGGGCGGCGTCCAGCGCCTCGTCGACCTTCCAGCGCGAGTTCACGGGGATCAAGTCGTCGCGCAGCTCGTCGTCCGGCGCGTGCAGCGAGAGCGCAAAGGTGAACGGCACGCCCTCGTCGGCGAGCTTGCGGATCGCGGGGACCAGGCCCACCGTGGAGACCGTGATGCCGCGGGCGGACATGCCAAGGCCCTCGGGCTGATCGGCGACCATGCGGTGCACGGCGTTCATGACGCGCTTGTAGTTGGCCAGCGGCTCGCCCATGCCCATGAACACGATGTTGTTCACGCGCTCGGCGTCGGGGCCCTCGTGGCGGGTGCCGCCCAGGGCGCCCTCCGTGATGATGCGGTTCGCCTGGACGATCTGATCCAGGATCTCAGCCGTTGACATATTGCGCGTGAGGCCGTTCTGGCCCGTGGCGCAGAAGGGGCAGTTCATGCCGCAGCCGCACTGGCTGGAGATGCACAGGGTGATGCGCTTGGGGTAGCGCATGAGCACCGACTCCACGAGCTCGCCGTCGAACAGGCGCCACAGGAACTTGATGGTGCGGCCGTCGTCGGTGACGAGGCGCTTGACCTCGGTCAGCAGCGGCGGGAAGAACGTGTCGACGATCTCCTGTTTGCGGTCCTTGGGAAGATCGGACATCTTCTCGGGGTCCGTGGTGTGGTGCGTGAAGTAGTGCACCGAGATCTGCTTGGCGCGGAAGGCCGGGAGCCCCAGCTCCTTCATCTTCTCCTGGCGCTCGGCCATGGTCATGTCCGCGAGGTGCATGGGGGGCTGCTTGACGCGCGGCTTCTGCGCGAACTGCAGGGTGGGGCGGCCGTCGGCGCCCATGGGCTGCTTCCAGCCCTCGGCGGTGGGGCGGACCTGCGGACGACCGGTGAAGCGGTCCTTGCGGTCTGCCCGCGCGGCGACGGCGCGGGAGGTCCCGGAACGGTGGTGCTGGGGTTCGGAGGCGCGCTCAGTCATAACGGTCTATCGTCTCACGTTTTGCTTGGCGTTGCCGTGGTGCGGGCCACGCTTTCAAGGTGCCCGACGGCGGGTGGTACCGGATTGCCAGCGGGCGCGCCCGGGGCGCGGGGCCGAGTTACGCCGGCGCCGGCGCTCAGGCCTGCGCGAGGCGGCGGCGCTTCACCGAGCGCACGCCGTTGACCGCGGCGACGACGAGGCTGGCGATCCCGCCGGCGACGAAGAGCCACGTGGCCCACACATCGATCTGCGCGAGGTAGCCGGCGGCGACGAAGAGGGCCGCGGCGAGGAGGACAAGACGAGCTGACATGCGAGCCAGCGTAGGGAGGGTGCGGCCCAACGTTTGCATCGTCACGGCGATCCTCACGGAATCCATGCGCCACGAGGCCGGGAACCGCGAGCGCGCGGCGGGACCAGGCGCCGTCGGGCACATGACGAACCCCGGCGTCAGGCGCGCTGAGCGCCCAGCCGGGGCACGGTCGGGCGGTGTTCGGCCCTGGTGTCAGATCTCGTAGCCCTCCGCGGGGCCGCTCTCGGTGGCTCCGCCCTCGTCGGTCCAGTCCTGGCCGTCCTCGACGCCCTGTTCCGGATCCGAGACCACATCCGGCTCGATGCTGAAGTCCTTTTCCTCGCCCATGGCTGCCCCTCTCGTCGCGATGCTGCGTACCCCTCCAGCGTCGCACCGCGGCGCTCACCTGTCACGCGTTAGGGTCACAGCTATGGGGCGAACCAGGGGGACGCGGAGCGATGGCGAGCGACGACCGCGGGGGCCGCGGGTCGGGTGGAAGATCCGCGCCCTCCTGCCGCTCGCACTCACGGCGACCGCCGCGTGGGTCGCCGCGTCCGCCGCCGCCGACCTGGCGGAGTACCTCCGCCCCGCACCCGTGTTTCATGCGACCGCGCACGTGACGGGCGAGCCGCTACCTGGCCTCACCCAGGACACGGTGGACGAGGCGCTGCGCGACGGTCCCACGGGGCCCACACCCCTGCGGATCGAGATCGGTGTCGGTGACCCCGCCTCCGCACGCACCGCCGTGGCGAGGGAGGGTGTGATGTCCGTGCTGATCTCCCCCGACCTGAACCGACTGACCACGGAGCAGGCGGTCGGGGTGACCCCACCCGCCGAACTGAGGAGGCTCCTGATCGATCTCGGCGGCCGAGACCATCACGGCCTGGAGGATGGCCTGGAAACCAACCTCCTCCTGGGGCAGACCGGCACGGCAGTGGCCGCCGCGGCGAGCACCTCCTGGGCCCAGCTCGCGGACGCGAGCCCACGCGCCTACCCGCCCATGGTGCGCTGGTTCGTGGCCGGATTGCTGCTGTTGGCGGCCTGCGTGACGCTCGTTCCCACCCGCAGGCGCTACGTGGAGCAGCAGACGAGCCGCACCGTGTCGCTGGGAGCGAGACGCCCAGCGGCCCCCGAACAGCTACACCACGAAACCCACGACCACACCCCCCACCCCCCCCCCCC
>JALAHE010000091.1 GCA_022712075.1 Galactobacter sp. | reverse complement strand
TGCGTCGCCATCGCCCCCGACTCCAGCTGCACCACCTCGACCGTGCGCTCCCCGATCACCCTCGTGCGATGCAGATCCTCATCCGCCACATCCTCAGGCCCCGTAAACGTGCCGTCAAACTCAAAACCGCGCACCGACACATAGATCTCCACACCCGCCAGAGCATCCACCACCATGACGAGGCCCCAATCGGACGGCCCCGAATCCATGTGCACCTGCGCCCACCCAGCCAACTGAGCCACCAAGAAGTCCAAGTCCTCAGTACTGGAGAACCCAAACTCCTCAAGAAGCGGCACGTGCTCCAACGCCGCCTCCCGCGCCCAATCCCCCAAGAACACCTCGTCTTCAGGCTGAGGCAAGATCACGAACGACCCCGGCGGCTCAATCTCCAACTTGAACGGCTGAAGATCCTCATTCACCGGCCTCTTACGCTTAAACCAAGCCACCTGATCCAGCCCTCTCCTTCCAGCGCCGCCGAGCTCAGACCGAACTACTTCGGGATCACCTCAAGCGTCGCTGCCATGTCCCGGAGTTCCTCTCGCATGGCGGTGTCCACGCGGACGTTGAGCCACTCGGCATGAATCAACATCACGATGTGCTGCGGCTCCAAGAAGAGGTACCACTCCTCATCACGCACCTCACCCTCCAAGCCGCCAAACATCGACTGGCGAATCGACGCCACATGGGTAGCCACACCAGAGGGCAGCTGAACCACTTCCACCAACCGCTCACCGATCACCGACGTGTCATGCAGATCCTCCGCCGCCACATCCTCCGGCCCCGAAAACGTGCCATCAAACTCAAAACCACGAACAGAGACATACGCCTCCACCCCATACGCAGCCTCAGCAACAATCACCATCCCGCCCGTGGACGGACCCGCATCCATGTGCACCTGCGCCCACCCCGCCAAATGGGCGCCCACCATCTCCAAATCCGCATCCGACTGCGTCCCAGCGTTCTCGAACCCAGGCGAATACAACTCCACCATCTCCCGAGCCCACTCACCCACATCCAACCGCTCACCCGGCTGCGGCAACGAAATCCACCGCTCACCCAACTCCACGCTGAAGTCGAACTCCTCCAACGTAGACGACGGCTCCCGACGCTTCTTCCGAAACCAGCCCACGACGACCTCCCCTCCTCGCAGGCCCAGCATCCGGCTAAGCCGACCGCACCGTTTCGGCGATCGACCGCACGATGTCCCGGTTTAATCTGTCCACCTCTGCCTCCGCGCTCAGCCACTCGGCATGAACCAGCACCACCATGTGCTCGGGCTCGAGGAAGACGTACCACTCCTCGTCACCCACCGCCCCCTCGGTGGCACCGAACACCGACCGCCGGACCGAGGACACGTGCGTTGCCATCGCCCCCGACTCCAGCTGCACCACCTCGACCGTGCGCTCACCGATCACCGGCGTGCGATGCAAATCCTCATCCGCCACATCCTCAGGCCCCGTAAACGTGCCATCGAACTCGAAGCCCCGCACCGACACATAGATGTCCACACCCGCCAGGGCGTCCACCACCCCGGCGAGGCCCCAATCGGACGGCCCCGAATCCATGTGCACCTGCGCCCACCCGGCCAACTGGGCCACCAAGAAATCCAAATCCTCAGTACTCGAGAACCCAATATCATCCAAGATCGGCACGTGCTCCAGCGCGGCCTCCCGCGCCCAATCCCCCAATAGAACCTCGTCGTCCGGTTGCGGCAAGATCACAAAAGCGTCCGGTGCCGTGATCGCCAACTCGAATTTCTTTAACTCCTCATTCACAGGACGCTTGCGCTTAAACCAAGCCATGCTTCACCCTTTCACCTTCCGCTCCGCCTGAGCCTGCCCACGGCTACCTTGTGTCCCCACCCGACTAACGTGGGACTCCGCCTGAATACTCAAACCGCTTCTTCAGATCCTCCGTAACATTGACGCCCACCACCGTGTACATCACGACCGTCACGCCCATGTTCTCGGGTTTAAGGAAGAGCGATCCCTTGCCGGTAACGCCCTTCAGGTCTCCCGCTACCTCGACCGACTTCGTCAAGAAGAACTGATACGGGTTTGTCACGTACTTCACGGCTTCGTCCACCGCGTTGTTCTTGGCGGCGACGCCGGTTGCCTTGACCGTGGCCCACGCGCCTGCCGTCTCGGTCCCACCGCGCTTGGCCGCGTACCCCGCCATTTCTTTCCACTCCTTACCGATATCCGTCACGGACTTCTTCATCCCGGCGCCAAAACTCTTAGTCACACGCCAAGGATTGCCGAAGGCGGCTTTCAGCTCTTCTCTCATCAATTGATTTCGTGATTTCGTCCTCTGCAGATTTCTGCCAGCACGGGACGAATACGCACCGGATCGCTGGACACCAGTTGCTCCTGGCTTGGCCACTAGATTCTTAATGAGGTCAGCCTTGCTGGACTTCAGGATCGGCCCGAGCACCTTGCCCAGGCCACCGGTAGCCACACCAACGGCGGCCCAGATCACGTCCATCCACCCTTCGCCGGTATCGATCGCATTCAGGGTCTTCGCCAGCAGCGACACGAGTCCGGCAACCAGGGCCACCGCGGCCAGCGCCTGGCCCAGGACGGGGACCCACGAGAGGACCAGCGCCAGGATGCCGGCCACCTGCGCCACGATGTCGGCGATCTTGCCTATCGCGTTCATGACGTCAACGACCTTGTCCCAGAAGGTCGTGCGCACGTCGTCGTGGATGGCGTCGTTGATGGCCTTGGCGTACTCGTTGCCGAGCTTCATCCACTCTTCGCTGAGCGCAGCACCCGCGCCGCTCGCCTTCGTGGCCGCCTGTTGGGCGTCGGTGTTGGTGCGGTTGAGCCCCGTCAACACACTCGGGTCGGCGTCATCCGGTGCCCCCGCCGTGTAGTTGTCCACCTGGTTCTGGGCCAGGCGCGCCGACTCCTTGGCATCGACCGCGTTCTGAAGCGCCTGCGCCGCCCGCTCCTGCAGCTCTGCTAGCCGGCCGGCGTACTCCGCCACCTTCGTCGCGGTGGTGTCGTAGCGCCCGTGGGCGCGCATGATCTGCTCGCCGGTGTCCCCGCCGAGCTCCTTGAACTGCTCCACCGCCTTGGAGTGGTAGGCCCCCGTCTCCTTGATGGTGTTGAGCTTGTCGGCCGCCTGCTTGATGGCCTCCGCCGTGGCGCCGTAGTTGCGCGCCAAGGCCTGGATCCCTGCCACATCGCCCGGTGCCGGGTCCGACATGAGCGGGCTCCAGTCCGCGTTTGCCCGATAGATCGCCATGCGCCCCTCCTAGACGGCCTGCGGCCCGCGGGCCGGGGAAGTCCCCCCGGACTTCAGGCCCTTTTCGAGCTCGGCCGCCAGATCGGCGTCGAGCTGTTTGAACGAATCGGCGATCCCGATCGCCGCCTCCGAGAGCCCCTCCATGGACTTGAGCATCTTCTCGCGCTCGTGCTTCCAGTTGGTGCCGAATTGGCCCAGTGCATCGCGCAGGGAGGCGTGCTTCACGCTGTCCGCGATGGCGCCCTCGTGATTCTCGGCGTTCTGGAAATCCGCCTTGACCTTGGAGAGTTGGGTCCCGGCGCTGCGCAGGCTCTCCAGGTCGATGTACAGCTCACTCACCGATGGCCTCCTTCAGGGCTGCCGGATCTTCTTGCGATACGTAGTGAAAGGTCTGCGCCACTGCGTCGAAGAGCACCTCGACGGGCTCGGCGAGCGCCGGCGGGAGCGGGGCGGAGAGCACTAGGCCGTAGTAGCCGAACCCCTGCTCGTCCGGGATGTAGTAGTTCACGGTCAGGGTGTTCACGCTGAGGTCGTCGGCTGCCTCCGCGACGCCCAGCGTGGCCCTGCGCAGCGCAGGTCCCGCGGCGACCTCGGCCCGCTCCGGCGCTCCGTCGCTCCAGTCCAGGAGAACCTCGAGGTCACCCACCGTGATGGGTGGTGTCGCCACGTGGTTGACGATGAGGGAGGCCCCGAGCGGGATGCCGGGCAGGAGCTCGCGGGCGATCGCGAGGCTCAGCCCGTTGTACTCGGCCGCCCGAACTGCCTGGAACTCCAGCGCACTCCTCATGTCCCGCTTGAGCGACTCCGGCGCAGGCACCCCCGCAAACTGCGCCTCCACCAGCGCCGCAATGCTTGCCTCGCGCCGCCCAGCATCCCGCAGCGGAATGGTCCACCAGGCGCTCGGCAGCACCAGGCGCCACTCGTCGTATGTTTGTTCCCCCATAACGCCATCGAATCTACCATCACAGCGTTTGCTTTCTTGACGGCTGCGCCCCGGTGCCCTTCACCACCACCCGGCCACCCGCCGTCGAGCCCTTGCTATCCTAGGAAGCATCAGCGGCGCTCAGGCCGCGCACGGCCCCTGGACGACCAGGTGCGCCGCGAAGCACTTGGGGACGGCCCCGCAGCACAGGAGCCGGAATGAACGCCCTCGCTTCCACCCTGAAACCCCTGCTCACCAAGGCGGCCCTCGCGCGCCTGGCCCTCGGCTGGGGCGCCCTTGCGGCCCTCATCGCCGCGGGCCCGGCCCTGCACGGCCACCTCCCCGGCCCCGCGCTTGCGCTGCTCCTGGCCGGCATCGTCGCGGTCATCCTCGTGTGCGCCTTCGGCGTGGTCCACGAGGCCGAGCACCTCGCCAAACGCCTCGGCGACCCCTACGGCACCCTCGTCCTCACCCTCAGCATCGTGCTGATCGAGGTGGTGCTCATCGCGGCCGTCCTCCTCGGCCCCGGCGAGCACACCACCATCGCGCGCGACTCCGTCATGGCCGTCTCCATGATCATCCTGAACCTCGTGGTCGGCGCCTCGCTGCTCGTCGGCGGGCTCAAGCACGGCGGCATGCGCCACAACCGCACCGGCACCTCGGCTTACCTGGGCCTGCTCATCCTGCTCAGCGCGCTCGCCTTCGGCCTCCCCGGCCTCATCGGCACCGACGGCGCCTACACGCCGGCGCAGGAGATCCCCGTCATCGCGATCACGGTGCTCCTCTACGGCTTCTTCCTCTGGCGCCAGATGGGCGCGCAGGCCGACGACTTCCGCGAGGTGGAGCCGCGCCTGGCGGCGCAGGAGCAGGGACACGACGGCGCCCGCACGCCCTTCGCCGTGACGTTCCGCGAGCATCGGGGCGAGATCCTCGGCCGCCTCGCGCTGCTCGTCGCCACCGTGCTTCCCATCGTCCTGCTCTCCCACGACATGGCGGCCCTGCTCGACGACGGCCTGGCCCGCCTGGGCGCGCCGGTGGCGCTCTCCGGCGTGCTGATTGCGCTCATCGTGTTCCTGCCCGAGTCCATCACCTCGATCCGCGCCGCCCTGGCCGGCGAGATCCAGCGCGTCTCCAACCTCTGCCACGGCGCGCTCGTCTCCACGGTCGGCCTGACGATCCCCGCGGTGCTCGTCATCAGCCTCCTCACGGGCCAGCACGTGGTCTTTGCCGAGACCCCGGCCAACCTCCTGCTGCTCGGCGTGAGCCTCCTGCTCTCCGTCGCGACGTTCGGCGCAAAGAAGGTCACGGCCATGCACGGAGCCGCGCACCTGGCCCTCTTCGGGATCTACGCCCTGGTGCTCTTCGCCTGAGCCCACCACGCGACAACGGCGGCGGCGCGCCCCCAAGGGGCCCCCCCCCCGAGGGGGGTGGGGGTGGGGGAGACCCCCGGGGGGGGAGGC
>JALAHE010000090.1 GCA_022712075.1 Galactobacter sp. | reverse complement strand
GGTGGCGGTCGTGGAGAGCTCCTGGCGGTCGATGACCGTGGCGGAGGTGGCGTTGCCGTGGGCGGACCAGGTGATGACCTCGAGCGCGTCGGCGGCGTTCTTCGCCGGGCCCGTCCGCGTGGTGAGGAAGCCGCCGTCCTTGATCTGGGAACCCATGACCCAGGCCTGGGCCAGGGTGTTCTCCGTGGTGATGTCCTCGGCCTTGGTGCCCTTGGCGACGATGGCCACGTACACGCCGTTGGCGGTGCCGCCGGCGGTGGGGGAGGGCAGACCGGTGAACTTGGTGCCGGTGATGGAAATCGGGCGGTCCGTGGCCTCGGGGGTCTCCGGGGTCTCGGGATCCGTGGTGCCCGTGCCGGGGCCCGGGAGGGCCACGGAGGTGGCGGTCGTGGAGAGCTCCTGGCGGTCGATGACCGTGGCGGAGGTGGCGTTGCCGTGGGCGGACCAGGTGATGACCTCGAGCGCGTCGGCGGCGTTCTTCGCCGGGACCGTCAGCGAGGTGTTGAACGCCCCGTCGGAGATGCGCGAACCCATGATCCAGGCCTGGGCCAGGGTGTTCTCCGCGGTGATGTCCTCGGCCTTGGTGCCCTTGGCCACGATGGCCACGTACACGCCGTTGGCTGCACCGCCCGTGGTCGGGGCCGGGAGGTTCGTGAACTTGGTGCCGGTGACGGTGATCGGGCGGTCCTTGGCCTCCGGGGTCTCCGGAGTCTCGGGGTCCGTGGTGCCCGTGCCGAAGAGGGCGTTCTTCTGGGCGTCGGTCAGCGTGAGCTGCTGGCGCTCAAGGTAGGCAGGGCCGTCAGCGGGCAGGGTGTGAGCGGTCCACACGACGACGTCGTACTCGGTGTCCTTCTTCAGGCTGGCCGTGGGCACCGTGAGGGTGTTCGCGGCCGTGCGGAAGTAGTTCATGGCGAGGTAGCCGCTGTCCTGCGTGATCGCCGACGTGGCGGTTCCGCGCTCAACGATGGCGCCGTACAGGCCGGCGGCCGGGAAGTTGCTGATCTCGATGGAGGTCGTCAGGCCCGCCTCGGCGGTCGCCGAGGTGACCGTCGCGGTGTAGCTCGGGGTGGACGGCTCGGGCGTCTCCGGGGTGCCGGGGCCGGTCAGGGTGACGGCGGTGGCGGTGGTGGCCAGGTCGACGGTGTCGATGAGGTTGGCGTCGGTGGCGGTGCCGTGGGCGGGCCAGGCGGCGACGATGAGTTCGTCGTTGGTGTTGGCTGCCGGGACGGTGATGGTGGTGGTGAAGGCGCCGTTGACGATGTCGGCGGCCTTGATGAACTTGGCGCCGCCGATGGCGTTGGCGGTGCCCATGTCGGTGGCCTTGGTGCCCTTGGGGTAGATCGCGACGTAGGCGCCGGCGGCGTAGCCCGTGGTGGAGGCGGGGAGGTTGATGAAGTCCTTGCCGGTGACCGTGATGGTGCGATCAACGGGGGAGGGGAAGAGGGCTTCCTTCTGCGCGTCCGTGAACTCGATGTTGGCGCGGTAGGCAACGTTGGCGGCGCTCGGGTTGGTGCGGCGCGGCCAGACGATAACGTCGTAGTTCTTCGACTTGTCCAGCGCCGTGGCCGGGATGGCCAAGGTGGAGACCGAGAAATCGGTGGCGACGCTCGTCGCGGAAGCGGTACCGAGGTACGAAGACTGCGGCGGGGTCGGGCTGTAGGCAAGGTCGCGGTCGATCACGGCCACGTGCACACCGGCCGGGTACTTGGTGGTGTCGTAGTCGCTGCCGGCCACGGTGACCGTGAGGCCGGTGGCGGCATCAACCTTGAGAGAGTGCGAGGACTCGGTCTTCGGCGGGAAGAGCGCGTTGATGTTGGCGGCGCTGAGCGTGATGGGCTCGAGATCCATGACCGCGTCACCCACGGCGAGGCCGTGGGCGCGCCACACGACGATGTCGTAGTCGGTGCCCTTGCTGAGCACGCTCGTGGGAACCGTGAGCTCGGTGCTCCACGCGCCATCGGTGATGGCGGCGGTCTTCACCAGCGCGGAAGGTGCGCCCTGGGCGAGCTGGCTCGGGTCGGAGCCGTGCACGATCGGGGCGACGTACAGACCGGCGTTGAAGTTGATCGAGGAGTTCGGCATGTCGAGATAGCCGGTGCCGGAGATGCTGAGCTTGAGCCCGTCGGCTGCGGAGGCCGAGACCACCGAGACGGTCGTGGCCGGGGCGAAGTTTGCGCCTCCGGCGGCGTGGGCTGGGACGGCGGTGCCTGCGAGTCCGAGGCCGGCGACGGCCAGGGCCGTCAGGGCACTCAGGGCGCGGCGCCAGCCCTTGCGGGGCGGGGTGGATGACATGACGAACTGCTCCCACGGATCGGTAAAAGTCGTGCGCGCGGTTTGCGACGCTCACAGCACACCCTAAGATGTACCCGAGCAATAAAGCAAAGCGAGTGTGACTTAAACGCCGTGATGCTACTTAGACAGACCTCAATGACTACGGAAAGGTCACCCTGCCGTGAACACCGACCTCTCGACCTTCTCGGCGCGCCTGCGCCAGGCCACCCGCCTCGACCACGGCGAAGCGGAGACCTCCGCCTTCATCACCACGCTGATGCAGGGTGAGCGCACCGGCGCCGACTACGTCCTGCTGCTGGCCCAGTACCGCCCGCTGTACGCGGCGCTCGAAGAGGCCACCGCCGGCCGCCGCGGTGAGGACTGTGTCGCCGAGCTCTTCGACCCGGCCCTGGACCGCCTGGCCGCCATCGACTCCGACCTCCCCAAGCTCGCCGAGTGGGCCGGCCTGGACGAGATCCCCGCCGTCGTAAACTCCACGCAGGCCTACGCGCGCCGCATCGAGGAGGTGGGGCGCCTCGAGGATCCCTCGCGCCTCGTGGCCCACCACTACCTCCGCTACCTCGGCGACCTCTCCGGCGGCCTCGCGATCGGCTCGCTCGTGGCCCGCCACTACGGCGTCCCCTCCGAGATGCTTTCCATGTGGTCCTTCCCGCAGATCGAGAAGCCCAAGGTCTACAAGGATCGCTACCGCGAGCTGCTGGATCAGTTCGCCGAGCCCTCCCGCGAGGACGCCGTCGTCGAGGAGGCCTCGCTCGGCTTCCGCCTGAACCGCGAGGTCTTCGGCGACCTCGGCCGCGTCTCTCCGATGCCCGTGGCGGAGCTCGCCTGATGCGTCTGGCCCGCACCCTGACCTCGCTCGCCGCCGCGGGCGCGCTCCTCGCCGGCGGCCTGGTTGCCGCCCCCGCTGCGCAGGCCGCGCCGACGGTGGACGGCAAGGTTTCCGCGGCGACGCTCACGTGGGGCGTGAAGTCCTCCTTCCGCAGCTACGTGAAGAGCAGCATCGCCAAGGGCGCCATCACCGTGAGCGGCGGCGCCAAGCAGGCGGCGGGCAACGGGGCGTTCTCCTTCACCTCCGGCACGGGCTCCGTGCTCTCCGGCAAGGGCACGGTGGGCTTCAAGGGCGCGGTGAAGTTCACGGGCCACGCCGGCCAGATGAATCTCACGCTCTCCGACCTCAAGGTGCAGCTCACGGGCGGCGGCAACGGCTACCTCGTGGCCGACGCCAAAGCGCCCAAGTCGAAGATCACCAAGGCGATCGCCCTGAACGACAAGCGCATCGCCACCGTCAAGGTGACCACCACCAAGGCCTCCGGCGGCAAGGTGGCGTTGAAGCTCACCTCCGTCAAGCTCACCAAGGATGGCTCCGCGGCCCTTGCCGGCTTCTACCCGGCGAACACCGTGCTGGACAACGGGTCCGTGGCGGGCTCGTACGTTGCCCGGGTCGCGAGCAAGACCTCGGTCTCCGCCGCCGCCTTCACGAAGGGCACCAAGCCCACGGCCACGGTGACGGTGGCGCGCCTGAGTACCAAGGCCTACCCGAGCGGCACGGTCACCGTCTCCTGGACCATCGGCGGCAAGACCACCAAGAAGAGCTACGCCCTGAAGGCCTCGGCCAAGGGCAAGCTCAAGGTCACGGCACCTCAGGCCTCTCGCACCGCGGTCAAGGTCAAGGCCAGCTACTCCGGCAACACCGCCGCCAAGGCGAGCGCCTCCTCGACGCTCACCATCAAGCCCCGCTGAACCACCCGGCGTCGGGCAGGAAAATACCTGCCCGACGGCGCGTGGTCACCGAACGCTGAGGCCCGTCCCGCTTGCGCGGGGCGGGCCTCAGCCGCGCCCGGGCTCGGGGTGAAGCACCTCCCAGGCCTGGCAGGCGATCCACAGCGCCGAGACATCGCCGGTGTTGCTCAGGCGGCGCCCCGTGAGTTCCTCGATCTTGCGGACCCGGTAGACGAGGGTTTGTCGGTGGATGCCGAGCTCCTGGGCCGTGCGCGTCCAGGAGCGATCCAGGCGCAGGAAGGCGAAGAGCGTTTCCCGTAGCCCGTCGACGCGCTCGCCCTGTCCGGCGAGGGGGCCGAGCACCTCGCGGACCACCTCGCGGGCCTCGCGGTGGGAGCGGGCAAGGACCGAGACCGCGGCGCCGTCGAACCTGGCCCACGCCTCGCCGCCGTTGCTTCTCACGCTCAGCACGCGCCCGGCCTCGCGGGCCGCGACCCTCACGTCCACGGGGTCTGCGTAGTGGGAGGAGACGCCGGCGCGCAGCCCGAGGGCGGAGGCGACGGAGCTCGTCGCCTCCTCGGCACCGGCCGGCACCAGGAGCAGCAAGGAGTCTCGGATGGAGGCGGCGACGCTGGGGAGGCCGGCCAAGGCGAGCGCCCGCGGCAAGCCGGACGCCTCGACGGCATCGAGGGCGGCGACGACGTAGCCCTCGGCCAGCCCGTGCGGGGCAACGGCCTCCCGCAGCCTGGCCGGCGATTCGCCCTCCATCACGGCGCGCATGGCCAGGCGTCCACGCTCGGCCATGCGGTCCGCCGTGGCGAGCGCGCGCCCGGCGGCGACCTGGAGGACCCCGAGGAGGTGCACCAGCGTGAAGCTGTCCAGCTGCTCGCCCGCGTATTCGCTCAGCTCGAGGCTCAGGCCGTCCGCGCCGTCCAGCGGGTAGTCCCTGCGCCGCGCGTCCTGGGCGCGGCTTGCTGCCGAGGCGGTGTCGGGGGCCAGGACGCTCGCGCGCGTGGCGGTGTCCACGACCCTGAGCCCGACGCCCAGGAGGTCCTGCAGCGCGTCCATGAGCTGGCCAGGGGCCTCGTGGGAGGAAGCGACGCGATAGAGCTTGGCCAGCCGCAGCACCTGCAGCGTCTGCGTGCTGGCGTGGGCGGCGGCGACGGTGCGGCCGATCGCCACGTACGGGGTGTTGGAGCCGACCAGCAACACGGGGAAGTCGCGGCGGTCGGCCTCGGCGAGCATCCCCGGGTGCAGCCGCGGTGCCGGCGCGTGGTCTCCCAGCGTCATGCCGGCCAGCCCGGCGTCCGCTAGGCGCGCGATCAGCCCCACCTGGCCCTCCTCGTCCGGCGGGATGCACAGGCCAACCGTCATGAGCAGTTCGTGCGGGCCCATCCAGCGCTCGGGGTCCGGCATCTCGCAGCTGTGGGCCCAGAGCACCTGCCGGCCCAGCCCGCCGTTGCCGGCGAGCACGGTCATGGCGAGCGACTCCTGCGCGGCGAGGTCGGCGACGGTCATGGCTTCCTGGGGCATGCCTCGATTCTGACAGATCAACGAAGCCAAGAGCAGAGTTCATACTTTTGCTAGAGGGTGGTGTCGCTTGCGTCACCGTAGCGTGTGACGAAGTCGCTCGGCGGCTCATCCCGCACCCCACGCTCCTTTTAAGGGAGGTACCCATGACTTCGGCGTTCACCCAGATGGACCAAGCGCCCACCTCACGGTTCCACCGCAAGCTGCTCATCGCCTGCTGCGGCGGCCCGTTCCTGGACGGCTACATCATTTCGCTCATCGGCGTGGCCCTCGTGGGCTTCGCCCAGGAGATCCCGGCCAATCCGGTCGAGACCGGCCTCATCGGCGCGGCCTCCCTCATCGGCATCTTCTTCGGCGCCGTGGTCTTCGGGGCCCTGACCGACAAGCTTGGTCGCGAGAAGATGTACGCCCTCGACCTGGCGGTCCTGGTCATCGCCTGCCTTGCCACCGCCTTTGTGCAGGACGCCTGGCAGCTGATCATCCTGCGCTTCATCATCGGCCTCGCGATCGGCGCCGATTACCCCATCGCGACGAGCATGCTGACCGAGTTCACTCCGGCCAAGAAGCGCGGCTTCATGATCGGCCTCTCCGGCCTGGCCTGGGCCGTCGGAGCCATGTTCGCCTTCGTTGTCGGCTTCGTCATGGTCAACCTCTCGGGCGGCCACGAACTGTGGCGCTGGATGCTCGCCTCGGGCGCCTTCGTGGGCCTCGTCGTGGTGCTGCTGCGCCGTGGCATCCCCGAGTCCCCGCGCTGGCTGGCCGGCAAGGGCCGCTACGACGAGGCAAACGAGGTGCTCAAGCAGGTCTACGGCCCGCAGGTGCAACTCACGGCCGAGGACATCGCCGAGATCAAGCAGGAGCAGAACGGCTCCTTCCTGCGAGACCTCAAGGAGATCGCCACGGGCGGCTACCTCAAGCGCCTCGTGATGTGTGGCCTGCTCTACTTCGCGCAGATCACCCCGCAGTACGCGCTCTACACCTTCGGTGGCGTCATCCTGGCGGCGGCCGGCATCTACGGCGAGTCGTCCTCCACGCTGGGTGAGCTGCTCATCGCGGCGCTCTTCGCCCTGGGCATTCTGCCCGCCCTCAAGCTCATCGAGAGCTGGGGTCGGCGGCCCATGACGCTCGTTCCCTTCGCCCTCATGGCCCTGGCCCTGGCCGGCCTTGGCCTGTGGCAGGACGCGCCGTCGTGGTTCATCGTTGGGGCCTTTGCCTTCTACGCCTTCGTCTCCGGCGGGCCCAGCGTGCTCGAGTGGATCTACCCCAACGAGCTCTTCCCGACCCGCATCCGCGCCACCGCCGTGGGCATCGCCGTGGGCGTCTCCCGCATCGGCGCCGCGACCGGCACGTACCTGCTGCCCATCGGACTGGCCACCATCGGCCTGAACGGCACCCTTCTCATCGGGGCGGCCGTCACCGTCTTGGCCTTCTTCGTGTGCCTGGCCTGGGCGCCCGAGACCAAGGGCCGCACCCTCGCCGAGGCTTCCTCCCTCGGCAGCACCACCCCCACCACCGCACAGAAAGTGAGCGCCTCGTGAGCCCCCGCATCGCCGTCATCGGAGCAGGATTCGCCGGACTGGCAGCAGCCCATCGTTTGACCAAGCTGGGGGCGGAGGTGAGCGTCCTCGAGGCACGCGACCGCGTGGGCGGCCGCGTGTGGTCTACCACGGTCACGGCGCCGGACGGCTCGGAGCACGTCATCGAGCGCGGCGCTGAGTACGTGCTCAACGGCTACGACCACCTACGCGCCATCCTCGCCGAGCTCGGGCTCGAGCAGGTGGACACGGGCATGAGCTACTACGTCCGCGAGCCCGGCGACCTGCCCGGCCGCACGGCCCAGGACATCGTCGAGGCCGGTCGCGCCGCCGGCGCGGCCATCGAGCGCGTCTCGGCCGACGCGAGCGCCGAGGATGTGCTCGCGCTCCTGACGGCCGAGGGCACCCCGGTCGAGCTGGTGGACGCCCTGCGTTCGCGCATCGAGGTCTCCACGGCCGTCCCCGCGGCCACGGTCACGGCCGAGTCGCTCGCCCACGTCGCCTCCTTCGAGCCCCTCCCGAGCTACCGCATCGGCGGCGGCAACCAGCGCCTGGCCCTGGGCCTCGCGGAGCTCCTGGGGAGCAAGGTCCGCCTGAACACGCCGGTGTCGGCCGTCGAAAATGAGGGCCACGGCGTGCGCCTCACGCTCGCCGACGGATCCGTGGAGGAGTACGACGCAGCGATCGTCGCCGTCCCGCTCGCGCTCCTGCAGGCCGAGGACGGGCGCGCCGCCCCGACGTCCCCCGAGCGCGAGCGGGCCCTGAGCCGCGTGCTACTTGGCCAGGCGGCCAAGCTTCACGTGGCGCTCGGTTCCCGCCCGTCCACGAGCGCCGTCATGTCGGTGGCCGGACGCTATTGGACCTGGACCGCCTACGCCCAGGACGGCCAGGTGGCCCCCGTGCTGAACGCCTTCATGGGATCCGCCCCGGCGATCGCCGCCGCCCGCCTCGTCGAGGATCCGCAGGCTTGGGCCCCCGAGGTGGCGGCGCTGCGCCCCGATCTCGACATCGCTCCGGACGCCGTGCCGACCGTGACGGTCTGGGCCGAGGATCCCTGGGCGCGCTTCGCCTACGCAGCGCACGCCCCGGGCGAGACTCCCGTCGATGCCGCCGCGATCGAGGCGCCCATCGGCGCCGTCTACTTCGCCGGCGAGTATGCCGAGGCGGAGTTCACCGGCCTCATGGAGGGCGCCATCCGCTCGGGCGAGCGGGCCGCCGAGTCCGTCATGGCCGCCGCCTCCGCGAAGGCGGGTGCCTGAGGTGGCGGCGCGCACCGGGCGCTCCGACTTCGCCGCCGGCGTCGAGTGGCCCGAGGCCGTCGCGATCGCCGCCGAACGCCTCATCGCCGGGACACCGGAGGCGAGCACCTTGGTGCTTGACGCCGAGGGACCGGCCGAGGTGGGCCTGTGGCGGGTCAGCGAGGGCGAGTTCACGACCGTCCACGAGGGCTACGACGAGTACATCACCATCCTCGCCGGCCGCGGCCGCCTGATCGCCGAGGACGGCGAAGTGCTCGAGCTGAGCCCGGGCGTGAGCGCCTACACCGAGGACGGATACCGCGGTCGCTGGGTCATCGACGAGCCCCTTGTGAAGTCCTACGCGGTCATCCCCACCCGCTGAACCACCCGCCGTCGGGCACAGTCATGGATGCTCTTTCGGCGCGTGAAAACGCCAGGGCCCCGGTTCGTCTCCCGTGAGGGAGGCGAACCGGGGCACCGGTGTGTCAAGCGGGCTCAGACGCGGGCCGCGGCCTCGGCGGCCTTCTGCGCCTGCTTCTGCGCCTTCTTGGCAGCGCGCTTGGCACCCTGGACGGCGCGGCTCGTGTCCGAACCGCCCAGCAGCAGGGCCAGGCCGGACATGCCGGCGGTCACGACGCCGACCGACTCCCAGGCACCGATCTTCTTGGCCAGCGGGTGGGAGCCGCCGAAGGCGCCAACGTAGGCCACCGTCAGGGCCACCGCGCGGGCGGTACCCGCATTGCGCTTCCAGATGGCAAAGGCCGCGGTGCCGGCGGCGGCCAGAACGGCGCCGCCCAGCTGGCGGTTGCCGGTCTGGCGGGCCGTGGCGTAGCCGCCCACGAGTCCGGCGGCGGAAAGAATAGCGGTGGACGGCGAGGCCATGTCCCACTCCTCAGAGATCGTTGGGGGTCTGGTTCCCAGGCCCGTTCTTCAGCCTAGCCTCCCTGCGCCGCAGGGCCGTCAGCGCGGCGATGCCGGCCCCGAGGCCAAAGACCCAGCGCCAGGGGTGGCGGTCGGGGACGTCCTCGTAGGTGATGGGGTTGGCCAACGCTCGTAGCTGGCGCCCGGTCAGGACGTCCTCCTCGAGCTTCTCCTGCTTCTTCTTCGACGCAGCCACCGAGCGGGCGGGGAGCTGGAGCTCGCGTTCGGCGGGAAGACCGCTCTGGAGCTGCTTGGCGCGCTCGGTCTCGGCGTCGATCTCCGCGCCGAAGAGCAGCACGGAGTTCGCGATCCAGATCCACAAGAGCAGCGCGATGAGGCCGCCGATGAGCCCGTAGGTGGCGTTGTACTTCGCGAAGTTCGAGAGGTACCAGGCAAAGCCGGCCGTGGTGAGGGCCAGGGTCAGCAGGGCGACCGCCGCGCCGACCGAAAGCCAGGGGAAGCGCTCCCTGCGCACGTTCGGGGTGAAGTAGTACAGGCTCGCGATCATGAGCACCACGATGATCACGAGGACCGGCCACTTGGCGATGTTCCAGACGGTCACCGAGGCCTCGCCGAGGCCCACGAGGTCCCCGATCGCTTGGGCGATGGAGCCGGAGACGACAAGCAGCACCACGCACAGGAGCGCCCCGATCAGCAGCGCCAACGTCAGGAGGTACATGGCCGGGCGCAGCACGAGCGCCGGGCGCCCCTCCTCGACGTCGTAGATCCGGTTCATGGCCCGCCCGAACGAGGTCACATAATTGGAGGCCGTCCAGACGGCGCCGAGCACACCGATCAGGAACGCCCAGCCGGCGCCCGAACCGTTGGTGAGCTGCTGGATCGGCCCGCTCAGGACGTTGGCGAGGTCTTGGGAGCCATACTTGCCGACGGTTTCGAGGATCCACTGCGCCGTGGTGTCGCCCGCGCGCCCCTGGCCCACCATGCCGAGGATGGAAAAGAGCGCCAGCAGCGCCGGGAAGATCGCAAAGACGGAGCGGTAGGTGAGCGCGGCGGCGAGGTCCATGCAATTGTCGCGGCTGAACTCGCGCAGGGCGCGCCCAAAGAGGTAGCGCCAGGCCGTGCCGGGCAGCTTGTGGACCGGCTCGATGGCCCGCGCGTCCGTTGGGTCCGTGGTTGCGCTCACGCGGTGTTCCCCCTCGTTGCTCGGACCCGAGGCCGGGCCCGCCTGCCGCCAGGGTAGCCGAGGCGGCGGGGGGCGAGGCGGGAGCGCGCCGCGGCGCCGGGTCAGCGCGGGGCCGGCTCCTGCCGCGATGCCCGGGGCGATGGGGCGAGCGCGGCCACGCGGTAGGAGATGCCGCGCGCCGAGCGGTCGAAGAGCAGGAAGAGGAGCGTTGCCAGCGTCCACAGTGATGAGGCCGTGTCCAGCCAGGCGGGTCCCTGCGGGTCGGCGGCCTGCAGACACACGAGCAGCGTGTACCCGCCGAGGCCGAAGGCCACGCGCAGGAGGGCCTGCCACAACGGCGCGCGGGAACCGTCGAGCCGCGCGGCGTCGATCCACACGCAGCGCTGGCCGAGCGTGGTGCGGCGCGCTCCGAGCACGGGGAGGAGCACTACAGCGAGCGGCAGCAGCCACGCGATGTCGGAGGCGAACCGCAGCGCGGGGGCGGCGGGGGAGAGGATGCGCAGCACAAAGGGATCGACCGCGAGCTGGGCAAGTACCGAGGCGGCGATGGAAGCGGCGCCGACGAAGGCGAGGTCAAACACCATGCCCCACAGCCGGCGACCGCGGGTCACGGGGCGGCGCTGCGCCTGGCTCTCGAGCTGCTGCGGCGTCTTGATCCAGCCAAAGAGCGGGGTCAACGCCAGCAGGACGCCGATGAGGGCGCCGAGCGTGTTGGTCTCGAGGTCGCCGACATCTGCAACGCGGTAGCGGCAGAACAGGCCAAAGATCCCCGAGTACTGGGTGGCCTCGATGGCCAGGGACACGGCAAAGCCGAAGAGGACCGTTGCGACGGGGTGCCAGCCGAGCAGCCGCACGCCGAGGATGCCGAGCGGGATGAACAACACCACGTTGAGGACCAGCTGCCAGAATTCGCCGGAGTGCAGCGCGGCCGAGGCGCCGCCGGCGAACGCCGTGCGCAGATCGTGGAGCGGCCCCAGCGGATCCAGGGCGAGGCCGCCCGTCCCGGCGGCGCAGGAGGCAGCCTTGGACGTCGGCAACGGGAGCATCGTGTACGCCCCCACGGCCGCCGCGTAGATCACGAGGGCGCCAGTGGCGAGGGTGCGGGGGAGGCTGAGCCGGCCGAAGCGCCGGTACTGCAGCGCGAGGAGGAAGACCCCGCCCACGGCCAAGGCGAGACCGCCAAACAGGACGGCGACGAAGGCGGGCCAGAGCACGGAGGAGTTCAGGAGATCCATCGCCCGTCAGTGTAGGCGGCGCCGCCGCGCCGGAGGCTCAGCCGAGGTCGTGGACGAGCAGCGCCACGGCAAGCGAGGTGAGCGAGGCCGGGTCCTGGAGGCTCACGCCGAGCTCCTCCTCCAGCCGGGAGATCCGGTGGTAGACCGCCGGGCGGGAGAGGAAGAGCCGCTGGGCCACGCGGGCCTTGGCCCCGCCGGTGTCCACCATGGCCCGCAACAGGGCGAGGTCGCCCTCGCGGCCCGGGGTCGTGAGCGGGCCGAGCTCGGCGGCGGCATAGCGCTGCACGCGGGCGTCCTCGGCGAGCATGGCCACAAGGCCAGGCAGGCGCACGTCCGCCGCGGTGAACCACGGACGCCCCGGGTGGGCGCCGCGCCCGAGCCGCTGGGCGGCGGCGGCCACGTGGGAGGCCTCGGCCAGCCCTGCGACGGCCTCGAGCACGCCGGCCCCGGCCGGGCCCACGCCGATGAAGCGGCCGCGCCCGGCGTCGTCGTGCTCCGCCGCCGCGGACTGCCGACCGGCGCCTCCGGCCAAGGCGTGGGCCACCCGATCGAGGGTGGCGCCTCGCTGCGCCTTGGCGGAGGGGGCGAGGAGGACGGCGAGGGCGTCGACGCCGGCGTGTCCCACGAGGGCCGTGGCCCCTGCCTGCCCGACGGCGTCGCTCAGCTCCGCGCGCAGCTCGCGTTCCAGCCGGGAGAGGGCGAGGGGGTCGCCGCCGGCGCCCTCCATGCGGATGACGAGGGGAACCACGCGGCCGGCCGAGGCCAGCCCGAGGGACGCCGCGCGCTGCTCGGCAGCCTCCTCGCCTGCGCCCCAGGAGGCGAGCTCCGTCAGGAAGGCCGACTGGGCCAGCTGCGCCAGGTCCCGCGCGTCGCGCTCGGCCATGAGGTGCAGCGCGAGCGCCTGCGCCGCGCGCTGGGCCACGTGCCTGGCCGAGGCGTCCTCGCGGCCGGGCACCACGAGCCGGCCCCACGCGCTCTCCCGCACGGAGACCAGCTCGCGCACGCCAGCGCCGTCGCGCCGTGCGAGCGCCGCCGCCACGGCGGCGGGTGCCGAGCCGGCTCCCGGAACGTGGACGTGGAGCACGCGGCCGCTTGGATCCTCGAGCAAGACCGCCGCGTCGAGCTCGCTCGCGGCGGCCACGACGATGTCCTCCGCCGAGGCGTCGTTGAGGACCAGATCGGTGAAGAGCTCGTGGATGCGGCGGCTCGCCTCCAGCTGCTCCATCTGTTCGGCCACGATGAGGCGGTGCACGGCCTCGGTCAGCTCCACGAAGCGCACCCGCTGGTGCAGGATGACGACGGGCAGGGCGGCCCCCGCCGCGGCTCGGCGCAGGGCCAGCTCGGTCGGCTCGCGGCCGGCGGGGAGCTCCACGATCACGCCAGCCGCCCCGGCCCGTTCGAGGTCCCGCAGCTGCGTCTCGGCCGCCTGCGGGTCGGCACCGACCAGCAGGCCGGTGCTGAGGATGAGCTCGCCGCCCTGGAGGAGATCGGTGAGCTCGAGCTGCTCCGAGACGTGGACCCACCGCACGGGGGTCTCGAGCGCCTCGGCACCGGCGATCACCTCGGGTTGGCCGGCCCGCACCACGGCGAGGTCGAGGATGGAGGCAACGGTAATCAGCATGTGCACACTGTAAAGGCCGGCCGTGCAAGACGTGACACTATGAACGTGGCCGCGGTGTGGTCCGCGCCACCAAAATGAAGGGGAGAACCCCGCTTCCCCCTTCAGGAGAGAACCAAGCATGAGCATCACGCAGCACTGGATCGACGGCGCCGAGGCCACCGAGGCCGGCTCCCGCCTGGCCGACGTCACCAACCCGGCCACCGGCCGCGTCACGGGCCAGGTGGCCCTCGCGACCACGGATCTGGTGAACACCGCCGTGGCCTCCTCCGTGAAGGCCTTCCAGACCTGGGGCACCACGTCCCTGGCCAAGCGCACCTCGATCATGTTCAAGTTCCGCGAGCTGCTCAACGAGCGCAAGCCCGAGCTCGCCGCCATCATCACGGCCGAGCACGGCAAGGTCCTCGACGACGCCCTCGGCGAGATCTCCCGCGGCCAGGAGGTCGTGGAGGTCGCCTGCGGCGCCCCGCACCTGCTCAAGGGCGGCTACACCGAGAACGCCTCCACCAACGTTGACGTGCACTCCAAGCGCCAGGCCCTGGGCCCCGTCGCCATCATCTCTCCCTTCAACTTCCCGGCCATGGTGCCGATGTGGTTCTTCCCCGTGGCCATCGCCGCAGGCAACACCGTCATCCTGAAGCCCTCCGAGAAGGACCCCTCCGCCGCCATCTGGATGGCCGAGCTGTGGAAGGAGGCCGGCCTGCCCGACGGCGTCTTCAACGTCGTCAACGGCGACAAGGAGTCGGTCGATGCCCTCCTGGATCACCCCGACGTGCAGTCGGTCTCCTTCGTGGGCTCCACCCCGATCGCCCAGTACGTCTACGAGCGCGGCACCGCCGCCGGCAAGCGCGTGCAGGCCCTCGGCGGCGCCAAGAACCACATGCTGGTCCTCCCGGACGCCGACCTCGACCTCGCCGCCGACTCCGCCATCAACGCCGGCTTCGGCGCCGCTGGCGAGCGTTGCATGGCCATCTCCGCCGTCGTTGCCGTGGGCGACGTCGCCGACGAGCTCGTCGCCAAGATCGCCGAGCGCGCCAAGAAGCTGCGCACGGGTGACGGCACCCGCGGCTGCGACATGGGCCCCCTCGTGACCTCCGCCCACCGCGACAAGGTGGCCGGCTACATCGATGCCGGCATCGCCTCCGGCGCCACCCTCGTGGTGGACGGTCGCCCGGGTCAGGGCGCCGGCCAGTTCGACGCCGACGGCGAGGGCTTCTTCGTTGGCCCCACCCTCTTCGACAATGTCACCGAGGACATGAGCATCTACCAGGACGAGATCTTCGGTCCCGTGCTGTCGGTTGTCCGCGTTGACTCCTACGATGAGGGTCTGGACCTGATCAACCGCAACAAGTACGGCAACGGCACCGCCATCTTCACCAACGACGGTGGCGCCGCGCGCCGCTTCGAGGCCGAGGTGAAGGTCGGCATGATCGGCATCAACGTGCCGATCCCCGTGCCGATGGCCTACTACTCCTTCGGTGGTTGGAAGGCCTCGCTGTTCGGCGACACCCACGCCCACGGCACCGAGGGCTTCCACTTCTTCACCCGCGGCAAGGTCGTGACGACCCGCTGGGCCGACCCGAGCCACGGCGGCATCAACCTCGGCTTCCCCCAGAACGACTGAGCGCACGGAAGGCACCCACACCATGACGGCATCCATCGACACCGGCATCAGCGAGGAACTCCTCGCCGAGGGCCGCCGCGCCTACGAGCTCGACCGCGAGCACGTGTTCCACTCCTGGCAGGCCCAGGGCCCGTTCAAGCCCATGACCATCGTCAAGACGGAGGGCTCCTTCGTCTGGGACGGCGAGGGCACCAAGCTCATCGACCTCTCCTCGCAGCTGGTCAACACCAACATCGGCCACCAGCACCCCAAGGTCGTCGAGGCGATCCAGGAGCAGGCGGCTCAGATCTGCACCATCGCCCCGCAGCACGTGAACACCGCGCGCTCCGAGGCGGCCCGCCTCATCGCCGAGCGCACCCCGGGCGACCTCAACCACATCTTCTTCACCAACGGTGGCGCGGATGCGGTGGAGCACGCCGTGCGCATGGCCCGCCTGCACACTGGACGCCAGAAGGTGCTCTCGGCCTACCGCAGCTACCACGGTGGCACGCAGCTGGCCGTGAACATCACGGGCGACCCGCGCCGCTTCGACTCGGACTACTCCTCCGAGGGCGTGGTGCACTTCATGCCGGCGTACACGTACCGCTCCTACTTCGGCTCGGAGACCCCCGAGCAGGAGACCGAGCGCGCGCTGCGCCACCTGGAGGACATGATCACGCTCGAGGGCCCGCGCAACATTGCGGCGCTGATCCTCGAATCAGTGCCGGGCACCGCTGGCATCTACGCCCCGCCGCCGGGCTACCTGGAGGGCGTGCGCGAGCTCACCGCCAAGTACGGGATCGTCTACATCGCCGACGAGGTCATGGCCGGCTTCGGCCGCACCGGCACCTGGTTCGCGGTGGAGAACTTCAACGTGACCCCGGACCTCATGACCTTCGCCAAGGGCGTGAACTCGGGCTACGTGCCGCTGGGCGGCGTGGCCATCTCGGACGCGATCTTCGAGACCTTCCGCGATCGCGTCTACCAGGGCGGCCTGACCTACTCCGGCCACCCGCTCGCCTCGGCCGCCGCCGTCGCCACCATCAACGCGATGGAGGACGAGGGCATGGTTGCTAACGCGCAGCGCCTGGGCCGCGACATCATCGGCCCGCGCCTGCAGGAGATGAAGGCCAAGCACCCGAGCATCGGCGACGTCCGCGGCCTGGGCTGCTTCTGGGCCATCGAGCTCGTCAAGAACGCCGAGACCAAGGAGCCCATGGCTGCTTACGGCGGCTCCTCCCCGGAGATGAACGAGCTCGTGGGCGCCATCAAGGCCGCCGGCGTCCTGCCGTTCGCCAACTTCAACCGCATCCACGTGGTGCCGGCGCTGAACATCCCGGACGAGCTGCTGATCCAGGCCCTCGATGTTATCGACGAGGCCCTGAACATCACCGACAAGTACGTCACGGCCTAACGGCCGCTGACAGCGCCCGACGACGCCCGCTCACGGGGAGCCGCCCAGCTCACCGTGAGCGGGCGTCGTCGTGCCTTCGAAGGCCCAAGGGGCCCCGCGCTAACCTGGCGGGGTGTCGCTCTCCCTGTTGCTCCTGACCCTGTTGCTGCTGATCGTCGGCGCGCTGGCCCAGCGCATCGCCGGCCTCGGCTTTGCCATGGTGGTCTCGCCGTTCCTGGTGCTCGTCCTTGGACCCCATCACGGGATCGTGCTCGTGAACCTTTGCGGCGTCTTCTCCTCGCTCTTGATCATCCATCACGTGTGGAAGGACATCCGCTGGCGGCCGTTCATCTGGCTCATCGTGCCGGCGTTGATCGGCTCCCTGCCCGGCTCGTTCCTGGCCAACGCGCTGCCGAGCGGGCCGCTGAGCATCATCGTGGGCGCCATGGTGTTGCTCGCGCTCGGAGTGACGGCCGTGCTGACGCGCAAGGGGCACGTGCTCGGGGACACCGGACCGCATCGCGGGGTGGCGGGCCTCTTCGCTGGCTTCACGAACTCCCTCTCCGGCGTGGGCGGGCCGGTGCTGACGGCCTACGCCGAACTCACGCGCTGGCCGCAGCGCGACTTCGCGGCGACGCTGCAGCCCTTCTTCATCATCACCGGTTCCTTCTCCGCCGCCACCAAGGTCATCGCGGATCCGAGCACCCTGCCCGTGTTCGAGTGGTGGCAGTGGCTCCTGCTCGCCGTGGCGATCGTGCTCGGCGTGCAGATCGGTAATCGGCTCGCGCCCAAGGTGCACGACAAGCTGGCGCGCCGCCTCGTGCTGCTCATGGCCGTGATCGGCGCCGTGACGGCCGTCGTCAAGGGCGTCGCCGACATGGTCGGCGGCTAGCGCGTTCCGCCGTGCCTGCCGCGCGGGCGGGCCGGGCGGTGGCACCATAAAGGGACGCGGCGCGAGCCGCGCACGCCACCCCGCATCCACACGAGAGCGTTCTTCATGACCCCGCTTCGCCCCCGCCGATCCGCTGCCTCCGCCGAGGCGGACGCGGAGCAGGCCAGGCCCGCCCAGGGCGCGGCCGCCGCGGAGCCCGCCGCCGCGCCGGTGGAACCGGAGCGCCCCTCGTTCACGACCCGCACGCGCGAGCGCCTGCTCGCCTTCCGCTCGGGGCTTCAGGAGGGCCTGCCCTTCCCGCTGTGGTGCCAAGGTGCCCTCGAGGCCCTTCAGGTCCTGCTGATCACGGTGCTCGTCACCCTGGTCCCCGCCCTCGCGGCGTGGGCGAGCGGCGCGTGGGCCGAGGCGAGCTGGGTCGATGCGAGCGTCATCGGCGGGCAGTGGTGGCTCAGCGCGCACGCCGTCCCGCTCGAGCGCTCGGCCGACTCGGCGGGCGGCCCGGGCATCCTGTGGTTTGTGCCGCTCGGACTGAGCCTGCTCACCCTCGCGCTCTCGTGGCGCGCCGGGCGCCGGCTGGCCCGGGCGTCCTGGTCTCATCAGCTGTGGCAGGGCATCGCCGGGGCGGCGATCGTCTACGCCGTGGGCGGCGCGGCGATCGCGCTGCTGGCCCGTTCGGAGGCCTCCTCCGCCGTGTGGTGGTGGGGGGCGCTCGCCCCGCTCGCTCCGGTGCTCATCGGCCTCGTGGCCGGGGCGCGCCGCGAGGCCGGGTCGTTTGGGCGGCTCATTGGCGTCGACGCGGCCGATCGCATCCGCCGCGCGAGCCAGTACTCCCGCTGGGCCGGTTCCTATGTGTGGGCAGTGGTCCGCGCCGGCCTGCTCGGCTGGGTCTGCGCCTTTGCGCTCTCCGCCGTGTTGCTCGTGATCCGGCTGGCGCTGCAGTGGGTCGACGTCGTCAACGTGGCCCTCGAACTCGCCCCGGGCGCCGTGGGCGGCGCCGTGCTCGCGGCAGGACAGGCCGTGTACCTGCCGAACCTCGCCCTGTGGACCCTGTCCTGGGTCAGCGGCGGGGGGTTCAGCGTCGGCACCTCCGCGTCGTTCTCGCCCTTCGAAGCGCATGCCGGCCCCATGCCCTCCTTCCCGCTCGCCGCGGCCCTGCCCTCCGATCTGGTGGGCGCGTGGTGGCTCCTCATCATCCCGGTGGTGGCTGGCATCGTGGCCGGCTGGTGGTTCCTGCGCGAGGGCGAGAACCACCTCGAGGAATCGCTGCAACTGCGCTTCGGCCCGCGCTGGTTGGCGCTCTCGGCGTCGACGCTGCTGCTCGGCGTGTGCGTGGGCGCGGTGGCCGGCCTGCTCTCCGTGCTCGGCTCGCTCCTGGCCTCCGGCTCCTGGGGGATCGGCTCCTACACGGACCTCGGCCCGCACGTGTGGCTCACGGCCCTGCTCCTGACGCTCGAGGTCGGCGTCGGCACCATGCTCGGCTACCTCGTGGCCCCGCTCTTCGAGCGCGATCCGGTCCTCGACGCCTGAGCCTTCGCGCCTGGCCTTCACGCTGGGAGGGGCAGACGGCGCCCGCCGATAGACTGGGGTCCATGCGCGTAGTTGCCATCGTCTCCGGTGGTGGGACCAATCTGCAGGCCGTACTCGACGCCGTCGCCGACGGCTCCCTGACGGGGGTCGAGGTGGTGGCCGTGGGCGCCGACCTGCCCGGCACCGGGGGAGTGGAGCGCGGCGAGGCGCACGGCGCGGCCGGCTTCGTGGTGGCCCCCGGCGACTACGCCTCGCGCGCCGACTGGGACGCCGCCCTCGCCGAGGCCGTGGCCGGCTTCGAGCCCGATCTCGTGCTCTCGAGCGGCTTCATGCGCATCCTGGGCGAGCCCTTCCTGAACCGCTTTGGCGGGCGCACCATGAACACCCACCCCGCGCTGCTTCCCTCTTTCCCCGGCGCCCACGGCGTGCGCG
>JALAHE010000089.1 GCA_022712075.1 Galactobacter sp. | reverse complement strand
GAACATCACCGTGAAAAAGCAGGACGGCCGTGAGAAAGTGCCGAGCGGGGCTCAGGCGGCGCGGGCCTCGGGCTCGCCGTCCTCGTCCTCGCCGCGATGCGGGAGGACGCGCTCGCGCAGCTGCGCTCGATACAGGCGCAGGCGCCCGCCGAGCTCGCCGCGATGGTGCCTGGACCAGTAGAAGATGGCCCAGAGCGCCGCGAGCAGCGACAGCCCGCCGCCCAGCGCCAGCGAGGCGCGCGCGCCGAAGGTCTCGGCCACCCAGCCCATGAGGGGCGCGCCGATCGGTGTGCCGCCCTGCAGCACCATCATGTACAGCGCCATGACGCGGCCGCGGTAGGCGGGCTCCACGTTCATCTGCACCGTGACGTTGGCGGAGTTGAGGAAGGTGATGGACGCGAGGCCCGTGGGGATCAGGAGCAGCGCAAAGAGCCAGAACTGCGGGCTGTACGCCGCCGCGATCGCGAAGACGCCGAAGAGCAGCGCGCCACCCACGGCGTACTTGATGCGCGAACCCTGCCGGCGCGCGGCTAGGAGCGCGCCGCCGAGGGTGCCGATCGCCATGATCGTGCCCACGAAGCCGTACGCCTCCGGACCCTGGTGGAACACCGTGGTGGTCATGACCGCGTTGTAGATCTGGAAGTTCAAGCCGAAGGTGCCCACCACAAACGCCACTACGAAGATCATCACGAGCGTGGGGCTGCCGAGCACGTACTTCACGCCGGCGCGCACCTGCCCCTTGGAGCGCGGCACCTTCTTCTGCGAGCCGTAGAAGCTCTTCTCCTTCATGGCGGAGAGCGCGATGATGACGGCCACGTAGCTCGCGGCGTTGAGCAGGAACAGCCAGCCGGTGCCGATCAGCGCGATCAGGACGCCGGCGATGCCCGGGCCCGCGAGGCGCGCGGCGTTGAAGCTCGTGGCATTGAGGGAGACGGCGTTGGGGACGAGGCGGTGCGGGACGAGGTCGTTCACGAGGGCCTGGCGCGGCGGGCCGTCGAAGGCGGCGACCACGCCGAGCAGGCCCGCGATGACGTACACGTGCCAGAGCTCGGCGACGTTCGTGAGGACCAGGATGCCCAGCAGCAGCGCGAGCACGCCCGAGGCGGCCTGCGTGATCTTGAGCATCTTGAGCTTGGACATGCGGTCGGCGACGAGTCCCGCGTACGGGGAGAGCAGCAGGATCGGGAGGAACTGCAGGCCGGTGACGATGCCCGTGGCGGTTCCGGAGTGATCGGTGAGCTGGGTCAGGACCAGCCAGTCCTGCGCGATGCGCTGCATCCACGTGCCGACGTTCGACACGAGGCCACCGGCGAACCAGACGCGGTAGTTTCGCTCCGAGAGCGAGGCGAACATGCGGCTCATCGGCGCCCTCCCTCGCGTGCCGCCGTGGCCGCTTCCTCGGTCTCTCGTGGGGTGACCGGGGTGAGCATGGCGATCGCCGTCCTTGTGCAGGAAGTTTTGGGAGGTTGCCTCCATACTGCCACCGCACGACGGCGCGCGGAAGGCTTTCGTGGGCAGCCTCACCCCGGGCGCGGGGCCGGGTTTGGGGCGGCACGGGTGCCCGCGTGGGCTCGCGTTTGGTCCGAAAACAGCGCCGATTCGGGACCGCTCCCGTCCCTACTGGTCAGTACGCGGACAGGGGTGGACGACCGGGAAACGAACGCGCCCCTCGCCGTGAGGCGAGGGGCGCGTTCAAGGCGACGACGCGGCGCCGGGCGCTGAAGCCGGCGCTTAGTTCACGCCGCGCAGGTCGAGATCCAGGCGATCCTCGCCGCCCTCGGCCTGGAGCACCGGGATGCCCCAGTCCTGCTGGTACAGGTGGCACGCGGCGTGGTCCGGGATCGGCTGGCCCTTCTCGCCGTCGCAGGAGGCGGCGCGCGCCGTGATGTGCAGCACGCCCTCCGTGATCTCCGGGTTCAGGACGAGCGTGCGGGTCAGGCCCTGCGAGGTGCCGGCGCCCTCGAGCAGCAGCTCCTCCGGGGAGGAGGAGATCTTCAGCTGCGTGGGGTCACCCCAGCGCTCGTCCAGCTTCTGGCCAGCGGGGGCGGAGAAGCGGACCGTGATCTCGTGCGCGCCAGGCGCCACGGAGGTGCGGGGGCGCTGGGACTGCGAGGCGCCCTCGTCCACCACGGCCACCTCGTGCGGCAACGGGATGCGCACGAGCTGGTGCCCGTTGGTCTCCACAACCACCAGGACGGGATCGCCCTCGACCGTCGCGTCGACGAGCACCTCGGAGGGCTCGGCCAGGCCGCGGGCGAGCGTGCCCACGGTGTTCGTGGCCGGGTCGTAGCGGCGCACGGCGCCGTTGTAGGTGTCGGCGATGGCGAGCGAGCCGTCGGGCAGCACCGCCACGCCGAGCGGGTGCTGCAGGCGCGCGTCGGCCGCCTCGCCGTCGCGGAAGCCGAAGTCGTAGAGGCCGACGCCCACGCCGGTCTCCACGGAGGCAACGGTGCCATCCTCGGCCAGGCGCAGCACGCGCAGGGAGGAGGTCTCGGAGTCAGCCAGCCAGACGTCGCCGTTGGCGTCCAGCGCCAGGCCGGAGGTCTGCGCGAACATCGACTCGGCGGCGGAGCCGTCAAGCAGGCCCTCGATCCCGCTGCCGGCCTCGAGGGTGACCTCGCCCTTGGCGGGGTCGAAGCCGAAGATCTGGTGCGTGCCAGCCATGGCCACGAACGCGCGGCCGGCCTTCTCGGAGTAGGCGACGTCCCACGGGCTGGAGAGGCTCGTCTCCAGCGGCGCGGTGCCGAGCGTGCGGGTCCAGGCGCCGGCCACGCGGGCGTTCTCGGCGTCCAGGAGGCGCTGCACGCCGTTGCCGGCCACGGTGCGCACCTCGCCGGTGGAGAGGTTCACGCCGCGCAGGCGGTGATTGACGGTGTCGGCGACGAGCACGTCGTAGCCCACGCGGGCCGCGAGCTCGGCGGGTAGCACGGTGGCGCCCTGCGGCTCGTCGAAGCGGGCCACGTCGGCGGCGCCGTCGGCGAAGCCCTTGGTGCCCTCGCCGATGACCTGCTCCACCGTGGTGAGGTCGTTGCCGAGCATCACGAGGCGGTGGTGGCCCGTGTCCAGGACCAGGAAACGGCCGTCGGGCAGCGCGATGGCCGAGCCCGGGAAGCGCAGATCGCCCTCGCGGGCCGGCGGCGCCACGTAGGGGCCGTCGCCGCGGTGCAGGGTGCCCTTGGCCTCGTGCTCGGCGACGAGCTCGGCCACCAGGGACTTCAGGCCGGCGACGTGTCCCTCGCCGGAGAGGTGGGCCACGATGTAGCCCTCGGGATCCAGCACCACGAGCGTGGGCCAGGCACGGGCCGTGTAGGCCTGCCAGGTCTCAAGCTCCGGGTCATCCAGCACGGGGTGGTGGATGTCGTAGCGCTCCACGGCGTGGGCCAGGGCCACGGGATCGGCCTCGTGCTCGAACTTGGGCGAGTGCACGCCGACCGTCACGAGGACGTCCTTGTACTCCTCCTCCAGGGGCCGCAGCTCGTCCAGCACATGGAGGCAGTTGATGCAGCAGAAGGTCCAGAAGTCCAGCAGCACGATCTTGCCGCGCAGCGACTCCAGATCGAGGGACTTGTCCCCGGTGTTCAACCAGCCGCGGCCGGTCAGTTCGGAGGCGCGGACGCGGACGGCGGAGCGCAGGGTGGTGGTGTTCTCGGACACGAAAGGACCTCGTAATCGCTTGTCGGCTGACGTGGATGCAAACCATCGTAGGCGGGCATCTGTTCCCGCCCCGCCTCCGTGACGCCACGCGGCGGCGCCGCTGGCGCCGCGCGCCGCTCGGCCCGGCCCAGCCCGGCACCCACCGCTGCCCGACGGCGGTTGGTCACCACCCGCCGTCGGGCGTTCACTCCCGCACTTTTCGTCGAGTCCCGCACGATTGCGCGGGATTGAACGAAAAGTGCGGGAGAGAGGGTCAGTTGCGGCCCGTGCGACGCTTCTGCTCGGCGTCGGCCGCGGCGAGGCGGGCGAACATGTCGTTGTACTCATTCAGCTCGGCCTCGCCGGAGCGGTCGGCCTCGCGGTCGCGGCGCTTGGTCTCGCGCTCGTCGGACTTGGACCAGCCGATCGCCACGCCGAGCGCCAGGAGCAGCGTGGGCACCTCGCCGATGCCCCACATGGCGCCGGCGCCGGCCTTCTGGTCGGCGATCGCTGAGTCGCCCCACGGGCGGCCCAGGTTGCCGAACCAATCGGGCTGGATGAGCACCTCGGTGCCCATGAGGCTCGTGGCGTAGAAGGCGTGGAAGACCATGGTGGCCAGGAGCATCACGAGGCGCATGGGGTACGTGGCGCGGCGCGGCAGCGGATCCAGGCCGATCATGTTGACCGCGAAGATGTAGCCGGTCAGCAGGAAGTGCACGATCATCAGCTCGTGGCCCACGTGGTAGCGCAGCGAGAGCCCGAAGATGTCCGTGTTGTAGAACAGGATGATCGAGCCGGCGAAGTTCACGGCGGCGAAGATCGGGTTGGTCACGAGCGCAGCGAACTTGGAGTGGATGAGCGTGAGCGTCCACTCGCGCGGGCCGCGCGTGCCGTCGTTGCGCGAGGCCATGGCCTTCAGCGCGAGGGCGATCGGCGAGCCGACCACGAGGAAGAACGGCGCCACCATGGTCAGGGCCATGTGGTCCACCATGTGCATCGAGAAAAGCACCATGCCGTAGACCGCCGGGGCGCCGGAGGTGATGTAGAAGAGCGCGGCGAGCCCCACGTAGAAGCTCAGGAGGCGCCACACGCTCCAGGAGTCACCGCGGCGGCGCACGCGGACGAACCAGCGCGTGTAGGCCACGGCGAGGAAGACGATGATGGCGACCCAGAGCCAGTCGAAGCGCCACACGGTGATCCACTCGGGAAGGTGCAGCTCGGGCGGGAGGTCGTAGCCCGTGAGGCGACGGGCCGGGGTCATCTCGGCCGGCTCCGACTCCGGGACGGGTGGCGCGGTGCGGCCGAGCACCGTGGCCAGGCCCATGACGGCGGACATGATGGCGACCTCGACGCCGATCACGGACCACGCGGCGCGGCGGGCCGTGAGGTCGCCCGCGCGCAGGCGCGGGATGACGCCGCGGCGGTGGGCCAGGCCCAGGAACGCCAGGATCACCGACAGGAAGAGCTTCAGGAGCAGGAGAATGCCGTAGGGCGTGGCCAGCTGGTGCAGGTGATCCACGCGGATGAGCGCCGAGACCACGCCGGAGCCCACCACGAGGAAGAGCGCCGCCGTCGCGAGCGCGGAGAAGCGCTGGAGCACGTCGGCGCCCATGACGTTGCCGGCCTTGCCCGTGACCAGCGGCGTGCGGTGGCCAAGCAGGCCCGAGACGACGGCCAGCGCGCCGATGCCGCCGGCCCACACCGCCACGCCCACGAGGTGGAGGCCGATGCCGTTGACGGCTCCCCAGTGGTCGTCTCCGCCCGAGGCGTGCCCAATCAGGGACAGGGGGATGATGACGCTGCCCGCGCAGACGCCGGCGCACGCCAGGCCCGCCGGGGAGCGCAACGCGAACGCGAGGGTGGTAGTCAGGGCGGCCAGGATGGTCGCGGCGGCCCACGCGCGACCCATGGCCACATTCACGAGGAAGTCGCCGAAGCCGGAGGTGAAGGTCGAGGTGGTGCTCAGCGGCTGGCCGGCGGCATCGGAGTAGGTCAGGATCGCCACGGCCGCGGCCGCGAGCGTCCACACCGCGGCGGCACCCGCCGCAACGTTGACGGTGCGGACGAATGCCGGTTGGGGATCGCCGCCGTCGGTGCTGGTCTCCCCCGGGCCGGCGCGATGCGGCTTGGTGCTGCGCGGCAGGATCGCCGTCGCGAAGATCAGGGTGCCGATGGTGAGCGTCATGGCGCCGTCGTGGATCAGGCGCGCGATGGGCAGGCCCCAGCGCGTGAACGCACCCGGATCAAGCAGCACTGACTCCACGGCCGATCCCGAAAGCCAGATCCCCAGCACCGTCACGATGAGCGCGATCGGCAGGGCGGGCAGGGCCAGCCACAGCGCAACGCGCGGGCGGTCCTTCTCGGCGATGTTCGCCATGTCTCTCTCCTCCGGGCGCCCGCAACCCGCGGGCACGCGGCTCCAAGTCTACGGCGTGTAGAACTCGCGGCGGGGCCGCGGGTTGGGTGCCTCACACGGCGCCCGACAGCGCGGCGCCAGCCGGGCGCGAGGGCGGCCCCTGCACGGGGCCCATAGTGCCCGACGGCGGGCAAAAGAAGAGGCCCCCCGCACCCGGAAGGGGTGCGAGGGGCCTTCAGCCTGAAGCCGGGGCGCGCCCGGCCTCGACTCACTTCTTGGCGACGGCGGCCTTCAGCTTGGAGCCGGCGGTCAGCTTCACGGAGTGGCCGGCCGGGATCTGGATGGTCTCGCCGGTCTGCGGGTTGCGGCCCGTGCGGGCGGCGCGGTCGGTGCGCTCAACGGCGAGCCAACCCGGGACGGAAACCTTCTCGCCCTTGGAGACCTGCTCGGTGAAGGTGGCGAAGAGGGCATCCAGCACGTCGTTCACGACGGTCTTGTTGGCGCCGGACTTGTTGGCAACCTCGGCGACGAGCTCGCTGCGGTTCATAGACACGATCTGTCCTCCTGGACGTGGGATCCTGCGCCCCTTGCAGGACGCTGGTTTACCCCGATTGGCCGGGGCGTTCCGAATGAAACTAACAGCATCTGAGGCCCTGTCACGCCCGGATTGGCGTGTTTTCCAGGGTTTTTTGCGGCTCGACGCTACATCCGTCACTCCAGTCACATCCGTCACGGCCGAGGCCGTGTTCCATCCCACACCGCGGTGGAAGAATGGGCCCATGAACAGCGGCCAGGCGGCGCCGGGGCAGGGCGCGGAGGACCCGCGGTTGCGCGCAGCGCGCTACCGCGACGGGCTGGACATCGAGGAGCTCGCTGCCCTGGCCGGGCGCACCTTCGACGACGGCTCGGGGCTGGCTCGCGGTGCCGCCGGGGACTCCGCGGAACCGGAGGAACTCGGCGCGGAGGCCGCGGAGGACCCGCTCCTCCCCCGCCGCCCGGGCGCCGAGGCGGCGCGGCTCTCCGCCACGATCGACGCCGTGGCGCGCACGGCCGTGGATCGGGCCATCGCCGACGGCGCGTTCGAGCACCTGGCCTACGCCGGCAAGCCGCTCCCCGACCTCGTTGCCTCCACCGATCCCGATTGGTGGACCAAGTCGCTCATGCGCCGCGAGGAGGTGCACGCGACGGAGGGCCTGGGCCCCGAGGCGCTCCTCCTGCGTGTGGCCGACGCCCGCCTCGAGGAGACTCTTGACGCGCTCGCCTTCGAGGGCGCAGTCCGGGCCGAGCTGGAGACGTTCAACCGTCGCATCATCGAGGCGCGCCGCCAGCTGCTCGGCGGCCCACCCGTCATCACGCCCCTGCGGGACGTGGAGGCCGAGGTGGCGGCCTGGCACGCTCGGCGCCTCGAGCGGGCGCGAAACGCTGCCCAGGACCCAGCGCCCGACGGCGCCGTCCCCGGCTCCCCCACGCGGCGTCGCCGCTGGTTCCGCCGCGCCTGAGGCGCGCCCACCCAGCGAACGCGCCCGCGCGCCGTCGTGCACCGGCCCGTGCACCGGCCCAAATGGCCCAAGCGGCCCGCCCGGGGACCAAAGCAGGGAAAGCAAAGAGCCCGCCCCACCGAAGTGGGACGGGCTCTGAAGCGTTCAGCTCATCGGCACGAGGCCGACAGGCTCACCAAGAGGACTTGGTGATGCCCGGCAGCTCGCCGTTGTGCGCCATGTTGCGCAGGCGGATGCGGGAGATGCCGAACTTCTGGAAGGTGCCGCGCGGGCGGCCGTCGATGGCGTCGCGGTTGCGAACGCGCACCGGGGAGGCGTCGCGGGGCAGCTTCTGCAGGCCCAGACGGGCGGCCTCGCGGGCCTCGTCCGTGGCGTTGGGATCGATGAGCGTCTTCTTCAGCTCGAGGCGACGCTCGGCGTAGCGCTCGACCAGAACCTTGCGCTGCTCGTTCTTGGCGATCTTGGACTTCTTGGCCATCTCAGCGCTCCTCTCGGAATTCGACGTGCTTGCGAACGACCGGGTCGTACTTCTTCAGCACGATGCGGTCGGGGTTGTTGCGACGGTTCTTACGGGTCACGTAGGTGTAGCCCGTGCCAGCGGTCGACTTCAGCTTGATGATGGGACGAACGTCCTGGGACTTTGCCATATCAGAGCTTCACACCCTTCGCCTGCAGCTCGGCAACCACGGCGTCAATGCCGCGGGCGTCGATGGTCTTGATGCCCTTGACCGACAGCGTCAGCGTGACGTTGCGGCCGAGGGACGGCACGAAGTACCGCTTCTTCTGAATGTTCGGGTCGAACCGACGCTTATTGCGACGGTGCGAGTGCGAGATGCTGTGTCCGAATCCGGGCACGGCACCGGTCACCTGGCAACGTGCTGCCATGATCACTCCTCCAGTGTGTGTCTTGTGTGCTGCGGTTCCCGCGGGGGGAGTTTCTAGCGCGCCTTGCGGCACACCGAGCGTCCCCTACGAGTCCCGCTACCCAGGTGGGCGCACCGTGTTTCAGCCACATGGAGGCGCCAGGCTGGGTGAGAACCAGCCGAAGCCCTCGAACGCTTCATCAGCGGTGTCCTGACACCGGTTGGGCATTTTTCCCTACCCGGTCGGCGTCATTTCTTCCGTGTATACGGGCCGCGCGATGCCTCCCAGTGATGCCAGGCATCGCAAAAGAGTGCGCGCGGAACGCGGGGTTAACACTACGGCAGAGGGGGCCGTTAACACAAAACGAGCGGGGTGCTTCGCATCACCGTGAACGCGCCGACGGGGTGGCCGGGCGGGCCTCAGGCCTCGTCCTGGAAAATCCAGTGCGTCGGCTCGGTGTGAGCCACGATCTTGCGGCCGATCCGCGCGAGGTCCGCGGTGTCCTGCTCATCTAGCCCGTCGAAAAGCTCGTGGCGCACCGACTCGACGTGCTCGGGCGCCACACGCACCAGCAGCTCCATACCCGGGGGCAGCAGCTTGACCACGGTGACGCGGGCGTCCTCAGCGCTGGAACCGCGCTTGACCCAGCCGCGCTCCTGCAGCTTCTTCACCACATGGCTCAGGCGCGAGAGCGAGGAGTTCGTCCGCTCGGCCAGGCGCGACATGGGGAGCACGCGGCCCTCGGCCTCCGAAAGCATCGCGAGCACGTGATAATCGAAGAGCGTGATCTTCGCGGCGCGCTGCAACGCCGAATCCAGCTGCGCGGGCAGGCGTGTGGTCAGGGACAGCACGGCGAGCCACGCGCGGCGTTCCTCGGCAGTGAGCCAGCGCGGTTCAGTCATGCGCCCCATCCTCCCACGCTTGCTTGAAACGTGAAGGAGTCGGGTCCTTCCGACCCCGGATCCACAGCTGAGCACCGGGTCGAGCCGGGGAGGGTCGCGGGGACCGGCGGCAGGGCGCCCACGGCGCCCACACGCGAAGGTGCCCGACGTCGGGTGGAAACCACTCGACGTCGGGCACCTTGCGTATCCCGCACTTTTCGTTCAGTCCCGCACAGGCCGTGCGGGAGGAGACGAAAAGTGTGGGAGGAGAGCTAGCCGCGGGCGGCCAGCGCCTTCTTGCGGCGGTACGAGACCACCTGGCCGATGATCACGATGAGCAGGGCGATGATGAACATCGCCGAGCCGATCACGTTGGCCTGCGCCGGGATGCCGCGGGCCGCGGCGACGTAAACGAACTTGGGGAACGTGGAGAACGTGCCCGAGTTGAAGTTCGTGATGATGAAGTCGTCGAAGCTCATGGCGAAGGAGAGCAGCGCAGCCGCCACGATGCCCGGGATCAGCATGGGGAAGGTGATCTTCCAGAAGCGCTGGACAGGGCCGGCGTAGAGGTCGGCGGCCGCCTCCTCGAGCCGGTCGTCGAGGCCGGCCACGCGGGCGCGGACTGTGACGATCACGAAGGACATGCAGAACATCACGTGGGCGATGATCACGGTCCAGTAGCCGAGGTCCCAGCCGAGGTTGAGGAACTGCGCCAGGAGCGAGGCGCCAAGCACCACCTCGGGAGTGGCGAGCGGCAGGATGATCAGCAGGTCGGCCGTGGAGCGGAAGCGGAACTTGTAGCGCACCAGGCCGATCGCCACCGCGGTGCCCAGTGCCGTCGCGATGATGGTCGCCACGGCGCCGACGGAGAGCGAGTTGACGAGCGACTCGCACGCGCCGGGGGCGCCGCAGGGGTTCTTCCAGTTGTCCAGCGTGAAGGACTTCCACTGCAGGTTCGACTTGCCGCCGTCGTTGAACGAGAAGACGAAGATGTAGACGATCGGCACCAGGAGGTACACGAAGGCGAGCCCGCCCACGACGGGGATGAACCACTTGCCAAGTTTGGTGTTGTACATGGGTGACTCCTTCCTAGAACAGGTCCTTGGTGCCGAAGCGCCGGATGTAGATGAGCACGAGGATCAGGATGCAGACCATGAGGATGAAGCTCAGGGCCGCGGCGCCCGGGTAGTCGATCACCTTGAAGAAGCGGGAGTCGATGACCTGGCCAATCATGCTGGTGTCGCGGTTGTTGCCGAGGATCGCGGCGTTGACGTAGTCGCCGGCCGCTGGAATGAACGTGAGCAGCGTGCCGGCGAAGACGCCGGGCATCGACTGCGGCAGCGTGACCTTCATGAACGTCTGCGCCGGGGAGGCGTAGAGGTCGCCCGAGGCCTCCAGGAGGCGGGTGTCGAGGCGCTCGAGGCTCGCGTAGATCGGCAGCATCATGAACGGCAGGAAGTTGTACGTCAGGCCGCAGATCACCGCGAACGGCGTGGCCGTGAGGCTGCCGTCCGCGGGCAGGATCGCCACGGCCTTGAGCGTCTGCACAATCCAGCCCTCGTCCGCCAGGATCTGCTTCCACGCCTGCGTGCGCAGGATGAAGGAGGAGAAGAAGGGGGCGATGAGCAGGACCAGCAGGATGCCCTTGAGCAGCGGCTTGCCGCGCAGGCGCACCGCCACGAGATAGGCCATGGGGAAGGCGATGATGAGCGCCGCGATGGTCGCGATGAGCGCAAACACAAAGGAGCGCAGCAGCACGGGCCAGTAGCGGCCCCACACCTCGGCGTAGGTGCCGAAGTTCCAGCCGGGGACAAACTCGCCGAGATCGGCGCCCTCCGGCTTCACGAAGAGGGACATGCTCAGCAGCACCACCACGGGCGCCGCGAAGAACAGCGCCATGTAGAGCATGCCGGGCAGGATGAGCCAGGCGCCCATCCGCCCCTTCTTCTTCTCCGCCCGGATCTCCTCCGGGCTGCGCAGGTCCGCCCTCTTGGCGGCCCGCTTCAGGTCGGCGGGGGCGCTCATGACGCCTGCACCCCGGCCTCGAGGTCCTCGTCGGCGCCGAGGCCGAAGGTGTACTCCGGCTCCCAGGACATGCAGACCTGGTCGCCCGGGCGGGCCGGGTCCTGGCCCAGGTTCTGGGTGAAGGTGCCCACCACACCCACGCCTGGCACGTCCACGAGGTACTCCGTGCTCACGCCCGTGAAGGAGGCGTCGGTGACGGTGCCGACCAACTGGTTGCCCGCGTGCTGGAAGTCGGGGCGGTCAAGCTCGGCGATGCGCATCTTCTCGGGGCGCACGCCCACCACGATCTTGCCCTCGGTGGCCACCGCGCGCTCCTTGAGGAGCTCGAGGCGCTGGCCGGCGACGTCGACCACAATGGCGGGACCGGCGTCGGCCACCACCGTGCCCTCCATGAGGTTGGACTTGCCAAGGAAGTTGGCAACAAAGGCCGTGCGCGGGAGCTCATAGAGCTCGCGCGGCGAGCCCATCTGCTCGATCCGGCCCTGGTTCATGACGGCCACGACGTCCGCCATGGTCATGGCCTCCTCCTGGTCGTGCGTCACGTGGATGAAGGTCAGGCCAACGTCCATCTGGATCTTCTTGAGCTCCACCTGCATCTGGCGGCGCAGCTTCATGTCCAGGGCGCCGAGCGGCTCGTCGAGGAGCAGGACGCGCGGGCGGTTCACGAGCGCGCGGGCCAGGGCCACGCGCTGCTGCTGGCCGCCCGAGAGCTGGGCCGGTTTGCGATTGGCAAGGTGGGCGAGCTCCACCATCTCCAGGCCGGCCTTGGCCTTGGCGATGGCGTCCTTGTCCTTGCGCTGCTTCAGGCCGAAGGCCACGTTGTCCAGGATGCTCATGTGGGGGAAGAGCGCGTAGGACTGGAACACCGTGTTGACGGGGCGCTTGTGGCTTGGCAGGCGGGTCATATCCTCGCCGCCGATGCTGATGGTGCCCGACGTCGGGGCCTCCAGTCCCGCGATCATGCGCAGGGTGGTCGTCTTGCCGCAGCCGGAGGGGCCGAGCAGGGCGATGAAGGTTCCGGAGGGAATGACGAGGTCCAGTTCCTGGACCGCGGTGAAGTCGGCAAAGTGCTTGGAGATGCCGGAGAGGACGAGGTCGGCGCCGGAACCGGCGTTGACCTCGGGGCTGGACTCATGGGTGGCGGTGGTGCTCATGTCAGCTTCCAATCACTTCCTGGAACAGGTTCTGGAACAAGGTCTCTTCTTCGAGGGTGAGCTGGCGCTCCGTCGTGGTCTGCGCCAAGTACTCCTCGGTCGGGAAGATGAGGGGATCCTCGACGAGCTCCTCGTCGATCTCCTTCATTGCCTCGTCTGCGCCCAGCACGGGGCAGACGTAATTCACGTACGCGGCGACCTCGGCCGCGACCTCGGGATCGTAGTAGTAGTCCATGAGCTTCTCGGCGTTGGCCTTATGCGGCGAGCCGACCGGGACCATCATGTTGTCGGACCAGATCAGGCCCTTGCGCTCGGGGAGCGCGAACTCCCACTGGTCGCCGTTCTCGAAGTTCAGCTGGGTGATGTCGCCGGAGTAGGCCATGGCCGCGACCACGTCGCCGGAGATGAGGTCCTCCTTGTAGGAGTTGCCCTTCACCTGGCGAATCTGGCCGTTGCGGATGTTCTTGTCCAGGACGTCGATGGAGTTCTCGAAGTCCGTCTGCGTCCAGTCGCCCGCGATGTCGATCCCCTGGTCGAGGAGCAGCATGGGCATGGTGTCTCGCATCTCGTCGAGGACCGTGACGCGGCCCTTGAGCCGCGGGTCCCAGAGGTCGGAGACGTTGCGCAGGCCCTGCGGGAAGGCCTTCTTGTTCCACACGATCCCCGTGAAGCCGGTCTGCCACGTGACGGAGCGGTAGCGGCCCTGATCCCAGCGGATGTCCTTGAGCTTGGGAAGCATGTTCGCAACGACGTTCGGCATGTTCGCGTGGTCGAGCTTTTGCACGTAGCCCTGGCGGATCAGGCGCTCGCACATCCAGTCGCTCGGCGTGATGATGTCCGCGCCGATGTCCTGGCCGCGCGAGAGCTGGCCCTGGACCTTGCCGTACCAGGTGTCGTTGGAGTCGATGTCCTCGGTGTAGGTGGCTTTCAGCCCGGAAACCTTCTGGAAGGCGTCGAGCGTGGGGTGGGTGCGGCCGTCGTCGTCCAGGTCGAGGTAGAGGGTCCAATTGGACCAACGCACCAGCGCCTCCTCGGCCGAGCGGTCGGCGGCCGGGCTGGGCTTGGCGCCGCCCATGCCCTTGGTGCCGCAGGCGGAGAGCAGGCCGAGCATGGCCAGGCCCGCGGCGCCGGAGAGCACTCCGCGCCGACTCAGCTGGGCCTGTTGCACTGCCTGCGCCATCCTGTGGCGCTGTTCCCTCAGATGGGTGCTGCGGGGGGACATGAAGAATCAGGCTCCGATCGCCGTCTGGAATTTGTCGGTGTAGTCGCTTTCCTCGCCGGGGGTCAGGGCCCGGAAGACAAACGCCTTCTTGAGGTCAGCTTCGGTGGGGAAAATCAGGGGGTTGTTCATGAGTTCGGGGTCGATCTTTTCCATGGCCTGCTGCGCGCCTTGGACCGGGCAGATGTAGTTCACGTACGCGGCCACCTGGGCCGCGATCTCCGGCTCGTAGTAGAAGTCCATGAGCTTTTCGGCATTGCCGAGCTGCTGGGAGGCCATCGGCACCATGAGGTTGTCGCTCCAGAGCGTGCCGCCGGCCTCGGGGATGATGAATTCCCACTGGTCGTCGTGCTCAAAGTTCAGCTGGGTGATGTCGCCGGACCACACGATCCCGGCCAGCGCGTCGCCGGAGATCAGGTCCTCCTTGTAGGCGTTGCCCTGGACCTTGCGGATCTGGCCGTTCTGCACCTGCTTGTTCAAGGTGTCGAGGGCGGTCTCAAACTGCTCGTCTCCCCAATCGGCGGAGGCGATGTCCGTGCCCTGATCCAGCATGAGCAGGCCCATGGTGTCTCGCATCTCGTCCAGCGCGGTGACGCGGCCCTTGAGGTCCGGGGCCCAGAGGTCGGAGACGGTGCGCAGGCCCTTGGGGTACTTGGCCTTGTTCCAGCAGATGCCCGCGTAGCCCGTCTGCCACGTGACCGAATGCTTGCGGCCCGGGTCGAAGTCCACGTTCTTGAGGTTTTCAAGCATGTTCGCGTCCACGTGCGGCAGCAGCTGGTGGTTGAGCTCCTGCACCCAGCCCTGGCGGATGATGCGCCCGGCCATCCAGTCGGTGAGGGTGATGATGTCGCGGCCGATGTTCTGGCCGCGGGAGAGCTGGCCCTGCACCTTGCCGTAGTAGGTGTCGTTGCCGTCGATGTCCTCGGAGTAGTTGACCTTGACCCCGGTGCGCTTCGTGAACTCCTCGAGGGAGGGGTAGGTCTTCCCGTCGTCGTCCACGTCCAGGTACAGCGTCCAGTTGGCCCAGCTGAGCTCCTTGACGGAGGCAGAGAGGTCCTGGGCCGGGGTGAGCTGCACCTTGCTCCCGCTGCCTTTGGTGCCGCAGGCGGCAAGGAAGGCTGAAAGCCCGACGGCGCCCGCGCCTGCAAGCACGGAGCGTCGGCTGGGGCGGGCGAGCTGGGCGGAGACGAGGGCCCGGATCAGCGGGTCCTGCGGTGGTGCGGGTCGACGGGATCTCATCTCACGCTCCCTACGCGTCCGGGGCCGGGGCATGAAGGAATGCACCGACCGGTGAACAGCGATCATGGCAGAGACGTAGATCACATGACAATAGGGAACATCGTTAAATTCTCATTGCACATTCGAGATCAGCGGCCCAGACCCGACTACACAACTGATTCATTTGTGGCTAGAGTCGGTGTCGTCCCCGTCACACCAGACGGGCCTCAGGAGGTCGATAACCGCATGCCCCACCAGACCGCGTCGCACTCCAGCTCCGAGCTCGCCGCCGTGGATGCCACGAACAAGGCGATCATCGAACAGCTGCAGGAAGACGGCCGTCGCTCCTACGCCGCCATCGGCAAAGCCGTTGGCCTGAGCGAGGCCGCCACGCGAGCGCGCGTCCAGCGCCTGATCGAGGCGCGCGTGATGCAGGTTGTTGCCGTCACCGACCCGGTGCAGCTGGGATTCCAGCGCCAGGCGATGATCGGCATCCGCACTCGCGGCGACATGTCCGCCGCGGCCGATCGTTTGTCAGAGCTGCCCGAGGTCGACTACTGCGTCGTCGTCGCCGGCTCCTACGACATTCTCGCGGAGGTGGTTGCCGCTAGCGACGACGACCTGCTCCGCATCGTTAATGCCATCCGCGACGTCGACGGTGTCGAATCCACCGAGACGTTGCTCTACCTCTCCCTGCGCAAGCAGGAATACAACTGGGGAACACGATGACAATTCATTCGGGAGACACCATGACTGAGAGCCTGACCCCCAAGGGGACGCCTCGCCAGCAGGCCGCGCGCGACCACCTGTGGATGCACATGGCCCGCCACTCGCACATCGTCAACGACAACGCGAAGATCCCCACGATCGTTCGCGGCGAGGGCCACCACATCTTCGACGACCAGGGCAAGAAGTACATCGACGGCCTGGCCGGCCTCTTTGTGGTCCAGGTCGGCCACGGCCGCCAGGAGCTCGCCGAGGCCGCGGCCAAGCAGGCGGAGAAGCTTCCCTTCATGCCGCTGTGGTCTTACGCCCACGAGCCGGCCATCGACCTGGCCGAGCGCCTCGCCGACAACGCGCCGGGCGACCTGAACCGCGTCTTCTTCACCACGGGTGGTGGCGAGGCCGTCGAGTCGGCCTTCAAGCTGGCCAAGCAGTTCTGGAAGCTGCAGGGGCAGCCGGGCAAGACCAAGGTCATTTCCCGCGCGCTGGCCTACCACGGCACCCCGCAGGGCGCCCTGGCCATCACCTCGCTGCCCGGCATGAAGACCCCGTTCGAGCCGCTGGTGCCCGGCACCTTCCGCGTCCCGAACACCAACTTCTACCGCGCCCCCGAGGCCCACGCGGCCTCCGAGGAGGAGTTCGGCTACTGGGCAGCGGAGCGCATCCGCGAGCAGATCGAGTTTGAGGGCGCCGAGTCCGTCGCCGCCGTCTTCCTCGAGCCCGTGCAGAACTCCGGCGGCTGCTTCCCGCCGCCGCCCGGCTACTTCCAGCGCGTGCGCGAGATCTGCGACGAGTACAACGTCCTCCTGGTCTCCGACGAGGTCATCTGCGCCTTCGGCCGCATCGGCTCCATGTTCGCGTGCACCGACTTCGGCTACACGCCGGACATCATCACGTGCGCCAAGGGCATGACCTCGGGCTACGCCCCGATCGGCGCCATGATCGCCTCGGATCGCCTCTTCGAGCCCTTCACCAAGGGCGACACGACCTTCTACCACGGCTACACCTTCGGCGGTCACCCCGTCGCGGCCGCCGTGGCGATGGCCAACCTCGACATCTTCGAGCGCGAGAACCTGAACCAGCGAGTCAAGGACAACGCCGGTGCGTTCAAGTCCACGCTCTCGAAGCTGCTCGACCTGCCGATCGTGGGCGACGTCCGCGGCGCCGGTTACTTCTACGGCATCGAGCTGGTCAAGGACAAGGCCACCAAGGAGACGTTCAATGACGAGGAGTCGGAGCGCCTGCTGCGCGGCTTCCTCTCCACCGCGCTCTACGACGCCGGCCTGTACTGCCGCGCCGACGACCGCGGCGACCCGGTCATCCAGCTGGCCCCGCCGCTGACCATCGGTCAGCCGGAGTTCGATGAGATCGAGTCGATCCTTCGCGGCGTCCTCACCGAGGCCTCGAACCACATCTGATCGATGCGCTGAGCCGGCTCAGGCACACGCGAAGGCTGCCCAGCGCGGCCCCAGCACCCAAGGGTGGCTGGTCCCGGGACGCCCCGGGGCCAGCCACCCTTGGCATACCGACCAACTGGTAGGTAGGCTGGGCGGTGACGCACCGTACGACGCCGCCCACGCGCCGTCGTGCTTTATCGCCGGGTTCCGCCCGCCGCCCCTTGGGCGGCACCGCGGTACCGACCCCGGCACGCCCCTCCGGGCCAGGACCCGGAGCATCGCTAAGGACGCGATTCATATGTCCAACCCCCAGTTCACGATCTACGAGCGCATCGAGCAAGAGACCCCCGAGGCCACCGTCAGCGCGGCGCTCGAGGGCGCCAAGCACCTCGCCTACTGGCTCGACGACGAGCACCGCCCCGACGCCCTGCCGGCGCTCGAGGGAGAGGCCCACGCCGACCTCGCGGTGGTCGGGGGCGGCTACAGCGGCCTGTGGACCGCCCTCATCGCCAAGGAGCGCGAGCCGCAGCGCAGCGTGATCCTCCTCGAGGGTCAGCGCATCGGCTGGGCCGCCTCCGGGCGCAACGGCGGTTTCTGCGACGCCTCGCTGGTGCACGGCGAGGCCAACGGCGAGAAGCACCTGCCGGAGGAGAACGCGAAGCTCACCGAGCTCGGCATCAAGAACCTCGCCGAGATCGCCGCGACCGTTGAGCGTTACAACATGGACTGCGACTTCCAGCAGGTCGGCACCCTCAGCGTGGCCCTCGAGAAACACGAGGACGAGTGGCTCGAGGAGATGGCCTCCGGGCCGAACGACCCCGACCTCCTGAACGCCGAGCAGGTGCGCGCGCAGATCGACTCCCCGCTCTTCACGGGGGGCTACTGGGACCGCGCCGAGACCGCGATCGTCAACCCGGCCAAGCTGGCCTGGGAGCTGCGGCGCGTGTGCCTGGAGCTCGGCGTGGTGATCCACGAGCACACCCAGGTCACCGACATCAAGGACGAGGGCGAGACCGTGGTGCTCTCGGCCGCGACGGGCCGCGTGCACGCGCGGCGCGTGGCGCTCGGCACCAACGTCTTCCCCTCGCTCCTGAAGCGCAACCGCCTCTTCACCGTGCCGGTCTACGACCACGCGCTCATGACCGAGCCGCTCACGCCTGAGCAGGAGAAGGCCATCGGTTGGGAGAACTTCCAGGGCCTGGCCGACATGACCAACCGCTTCCACTACGCGCGGCCCACGCGCGACGCCGAGGGACGCATGCGCATCCTCTGGGGCGGCTGGGACGCCGTTTACCACTTCGGGCGCAGCATGAAGCCCGAGTACGAAACGGGCGAGTCCACATACCGCAAGCTGGCCGCGCACTTCCTCGGCACCTTCCCGCAGCTGGAGGGCATCAAGTTCTCCCACGCGTGGGGCGGCGCGATCGACACGTGCAGCCGCTTCTTCGCGTTCTTCGACACCGCGATGGGCGGCAAGGTCGCCTCCGTGGCCGGGTTCACGGGCCTGGGCGTGGGCGCCACGCGCTTCGGCGCCGAGGTCATGCTGGATCTGCTCTCGGGTCAGAAGACCGAGCTGACCGAGCTCAAGATGGTCAAGAAGAAGCCGCTTCCCTTCCCGCCCGAGCCCGTGGCCTGGGTGGGAGTCCAGCTGATGACGCGCGCGCTGGTGAAGGCCGACCGTAACGAGGGCAAGCGCGGGCCCTTCCTGAAGATCATGGATGCAGTAGGAATGGGGTTTGACTCGTGAGTGCCGATCAGACGCAGGATTTTGGGCCCGAGGGCGTCGTTTCGGTGCCGGGGCTGGCGCTGGAACTGGAGGACCTGCCGGCCGAGGAGGTCGTGGCCGGCGCGCCGCAGGCCGCCGCTGCCGAGCTGGGAACCCTGGGCGGCGTTGACTACGGCGTCTGGGAGATGACCGCCGGCACCGCCACCGATGTGGAGGCCGACGAGGTGTTCGTGGTGCTCTCCGGCTCCGCGACCGTCACGATCGCCGAGGCCGGCGGGCACGCCGGCCGCGTGCTGGAGCTGGGCCCGGGATCCCTGGTCCACCTGTGGGCCGGCGAGGAGTCTGTCTGGGAGGTCCACTCCCCGCTGCGGAAGGTCTACTTCACGCCGGCTGGCTGAGGGTTTCTCACCGCCCGCGCCGTCCGGACGTTGGTCCTGCTCCCTCTTGGGAGGGGTGCAGAAGCAACGTGCGGGCGGTTTTTGCGTGGCCTGATGCACGACGGCGCGTGGATGGTTTTCCGGGCGGCGTCACGCCGGGCGGGCGGCGGCGCCCGGCGTAGCTCAGGCGAGGAGCAGCGGCAGGGCCTCGAGCTCGGGCGCCGGATCGGTCGCGAGGCGCGCGTGGGTTTCCACGTCGAAGCGCTCGGCGCCGTAGCGCAGCTTGGCCCGCTCGATGCCTTCGGCGGCAAACCCCGCGGCGCGGGCGACGGCGCAGGAGGCAGGGTTGTTCACGCGATGGCCCAGCTCCAGCCGGAAGAGCCCGTCGTCGAAGGCCCAGGCGGCCACGGCGGCCAGGCCGCGTGCCACGAGGCCCCTCCCCCGCGCCGCCGGGGCCAGCCAGTAGTAGGCCCAGGCAGTGTCGTGGGTGCGTTCGATGGCGCTCAGGCCCACGTTGCCCACGGCCGCGCCGTCCACTTCCACCGCCCAGTTCTTGGCGCGTTCGGAGAAGACCAGCCCACGCTCAATCTGCGCGGCCGCTTCATCCAGCGTTGAGGGTACAAAGCCGCCGAACTGCGTCACCAGGTCCGGGGCTCCGGAGACGGCGTACAGCAGCGCAGGTGCATCGCTCGGCAGCCACGGCCGCAGGCGGGCCACCGACTCAGCGCTCGCTGCGCCGCTTCAGCAGCCAGTTCATGACCATGATGCCGATCGCCAGCACCACAATGATCACCACGGCCGCGGTGGCCAGGCGGAAGAGCCACTTGAGCAGGAAGATGCCGATGAGCACACCGATGATCACGGCCACGATGGTCAGGGCGTTGTTGCGCATGCCACCAGACTACGTGTTCACCGGCGGCACACAGCGGGTTCCTTCCCGCGCCCAGCCCGCCGGGATAGCGTGGGGCCAACCACCCCGGCCAGCGTGAAGGAGCCCCCAGCAGTGGACCTCATCGACTACGACGTCATCTCCCTGACCTCCGACGGCGAGACCGTTCCGACCCGCCGTTGGAAGCAGCTGCACGTGCCTGCCTCCCCCGCCGCCGGGGCCCTCGTGGTGCCGAGCAGCGTGTGCAACAACCCGCGCGTGGTCATCCTCTCCGTGGACGGCGACGTCTGGGAGACCGAGGACAACGGCATCCGCACCATGGAGTTCTGCGTGGACGAGGCCGACCGCAACGTCACCGACCTTGCAATGAACGTCCTGGCCGGCCGCGTCCACTTCGACCGCCAAGAGGACGGCGGGGCCATCCTGCGCAACCGCGGCTACGAGCTGCACTTGCGCCCCTCGGCCCCGGAGACCGTGGAGCTCTAACCGAGCCGGATTCCGCCGCTCGACCGCTCGCCGCACGGCTCTTTCGGTCTCGGGCGGGCAACGACCCCGACCGCGGTGTCTCGTTCACATCACGTTCCCCCGCCGCCCTTCCCCGCGTCACCGGCCCGGGGCACGATGGGTTTCAGCGGGCCTCGCGGCCCGCTGTCACTTCGGGAGGGACACCACCGACGCGCTCGGCGCCGAGGTGCCCGGCGGCGGACGCCCGCCGCCGGCCCTCCCATGGTGACGGAGCCGTCGCCTGCCGCAGGCGACCCAGCCCCGGACGCGCGAACGCCTCCCACCCAAGAATCGGTGGGAGGCGTTGTCGCGTGCGGGGCCGGAAGCTGTGAGCCGCTCAGCACTCCACGACGCTGACGGCGAGGCCGCCGCGCGCGGTCTCCTTGTACTTATCCAGCATGTCCTTGCCCGTCTCACGCATCGTGATGATGACTTCGTCGAGGGAGACGCGGTGGTCGCCGTCGCCCATCATGGCCATGCGGGAGGCGTTGACGGCCTTCGCCGACGCGATCGCGTTGCGCTCGATGCACGGGATCTGCACGAGCCCACCGATCGGATCGCAGGTCAGCCCCAAGTTGTGCTCCATGGCGATCTCGGCCGCGTTGGACACCTGCTCCGGCGTGCCGCCGAGCACCTCGGCCAGGCCTGCCGCGGCCATGGAGGACGCGGAGCCCACCTCGCCCTGGCAGCCCACCTCTGCGCCGGAGATCGAGGCCTGCTTCTTGTAGAGGTTGCCGATCGCCGCGGCCGTGAGCAGGTAGCGGCGCACCTGCTCACGCTTGACGTCCTCGCCGAGCCCGCGGCAGGCCTTGGCGTAGTGCGTCGCGTAGAAGCCCACGGCCGGGATGATCCCGGCCGCGCCGTTGGTCGGCGCCGTGACGATGCGCCCGCCCGTGGCGTTCTCCTCGTTAACGGCCAGCGCCACGAGGTTCACCCACTCCTGCCAGTACTCGAAGTCGCGCTTGGTGTCCTCGGCGAGCAGGCGGGCGTGCCATTCGGGGGCGCGACGGCGCACGTTCAGTCCGCCGGGCAGCGTGCCGGTCCGGCGCAGGGCCGAGTCCTTGCACTCCTCCATGACGTCCCAGAGGTGGTCGATGCCGGCCAACACCTCGGCCTCCGGCCGGGCGGCGCACTCGTTGGCCAGCGCCACCTCGGAGATGGACAGGCCTGACTCGTGGCAGCGCTGCAGCAGCTCGGCCCCCGTGTCGAAGGGGTAGGGCTCGGAGGACTCGAGGTGGCCCACCGCCGCCTCCTCGCCCTCGCCCTGGCGCTCAATGAAGCCGCCGCCGATCGAGAAGTACGTCTCGTCCGCCACCACCTCGCCGGCGGCATCGAAGGCCTGCAGGCGCAGCCCGTTCGTGTGTCTGGGCAGCACGGTCAGCGGATGCTGGATCATGTCCTTCACGTGGAAGTCCAGCTCCACCGGCTCGGCCCGGTCCAGCTGCGCGCCCACGGACAGCGGCGCCCCGGCGTCCCACGCCGCGTAGCGCGCCTCGGCCTGCTCCGGCAGGATCTCCTCCACCCGGTAGCCCTCGAGCCCAAGCAGGATCGCCGGGAAGGTGCCGTGCCCGTGCCCCGTGGCGGCCAGGGAGCCGTACACGTCAACGCGGAGGCCGCCCAGCGAAGCCAGCCGACCGCCGTCGTGCAAGCGGCGGACAAAGTCCGCCCCGGCCCGCAGCGGGCCGACGGTGTGGGAGGAGGAGGGCCCAAGGCCCACTGAAAACAGGTCAAAGATGCTCAGGTACACGGCGTGCACTCCTTGCGTTGGCGGGACCGGCGTGAGGGTTGCGCCGGGACAAACGCCCCGGGGTGGATGTACCCCGGGGCGCCTGGTTCAGGCGGCATCAGGCGCCGCCGGAAGTGGTGATCAGTCGACGACGTCGCCGCCGTTGGCGGAGGCGTACTCCGAGGCGGAGAGCAGCTCGCCCTCCTCGGTGACCTCCACGGTGAAGAGCCAGCCCTCGCCGTAGGGATCGGAGTTCAGCAGGCTCGGGTCATCGATCGCGGCCTGGTTGACCTCGACGATGGTGCCGGTGACGGGCGAGTACAGATCGGAGACCGACTTGGTGGACTCCACCTCGCCGCAGGTCTGGCCGGCGGTGACGGCGGTGCCGGCCTCCGGGACGTCGACGTAGACCACGTCGCCCAGGGCGTCGGCGGCGACCTGGGAGATGCCGATCTTGGCCGGGGAGGAGGCGTCGATCCACTCGTGCTCGGCGGAGTAGCGAAGGGAGGACTTAACGGCGCTCACTGGGGGCTCCTGACTGTTGAATGCGTAAGAGATGCAGGTGTAAAGAAGACTACTTCTGGCGGGAGTAGAACGGCAGGGCAACGACCTCGAAGGGCTCGGCCTTGCCGCGCAGGTCCGCGTCGAGCGCGGTTCCCAGCTCAGAATGCTCGACGTCGACCATCGCCAGGGCGACCGGGTAACCGAGCGTGGGCGAGGGCTGACCGGAGGTCACCTCACCGATGACCACGCCGTCCTTGAGCACGGGGTAGCCACCGCGGGCGGCGCGGCGACCCAGGCCCTTCAGGCCCACGAGGCGGCGGCCGCTCGTGGTGCCGCGGCCCTCGGCCTTGGCGGCCTCGAAGGCGGCGCGCCCCACGAAGTCCTCCTCCTTCTTGAGGGAGACGACGGGGCCGAGGCCGGCCTCGAGCGGGGTAATGTCCAGGCTCAGCTCGTTGCCGTAGAGCGGCATGCCGGCCTCGAGGCGCAGCGAATCGCGCGAGGCGAGGCCCGCCGGGATGAGGCCGTGGCCCTCGCCGGCGGCCAGCAGCGCGTCCCACAGGGCGGGGGCCTGCTCGTTGCTCACGTAGAGCTCAAAGCCGTCCTCGCCCGTGTAGCCCGTGCGGGCCAGCAGGATGTCGATGCCGGAGATGGTCACCGGGGCGGCCGCGTAGTACGGCATCTCGGTGATCGTGGCGTGCTGCTCGGCGGGGGCCTGCGAAAGCAGGATGGCCTCGGAGGCCGGGCCCTGCACGGCCACGAGGCTCGTGGCGTCGGACTCGTTGACGACCGTGACGTCGAAGCCGGCGGCGCGCTCCTGCAGCGCGGCAAAGACCGTGGGGGCGTTGCCTGCGTTGGGAACCACGAGGTACTCGTCCTCGGCCAGGCGGTAGCTGATCAGGTCGTCGATGATCCCGGCGTTCTCGTCCAGGATCAGCGAGTACTTGGCCTTGCCGACCTTGACGATGCCGAGGTTGCCGGCCAGCGCCGTGTTGAGGAAGCGCGCGGCGTCGGGGCCGGAGACCCGGACCTCGCCCATGTGCGAGAGGTCGAACAGGCCGGCGGCGGCGCGGACGGCCTTGTGCTCGGCCAGCTCGGAGCCGTAGCGCAGGGGCATGTCCCAGCCGCCGAAGTCCGTGAAGGACGCGCCGAGGGCCTCGTGCGCGGCGTGCAGCGCCGTGTGGCGGGAGATGGTGCTCATGATCTTCTCCTTGTCTTAGGTGTGCAGGGCCGGGCTCAGGACTCGAAGGCCTCGGGCGGCGGGCAGGCGCAGATCAGGTTGCGGTCGCCCGCTGCCTGGTCGATGCGGCCCACGGCCGGGAAGTACTTGTCAACGCGCTTGGTGTGGCCGGGGAAGGCCGCCTGCTCGCGGGTGTAGGAGCGCTCCCAGCCCTCGGAGATCACGGCGTCGGCCGTGTGCGGGGCGTTGCGCAGCGGCGAACCCTCCAGGGTGTGCACGCCGTCGGCCACCTCGTCGATCTCGGCGCGGATGGCGAGCATCGCGTCGATGAAGCGGTCCAGCTCGCCCTTGTCCTCGGACTCGGTGGGCTCCACCATGAGGGTGCCGGCCACCGGGAAGGCCAGGGTCGGGGCGTGGAAGCCGAAGTCGACGAGGCGCTTGCAGACGTCCTCGGCGGTGACGCCGGTCTTGGCCGTCAGCTCGCGCAGATCCAGGATGCACTCGTGGGCCACGAGGCCCGAGGTGCCCGTGTAGAGAACCGGGAAGGCCTCGTTGAGGCGGCGGGCCACGTAGTTGGCGCCCAGGAGCGCGTTCTTGGTGGCCTCGGTCAGGCCCTCGTTGCCCATCATGGCCACGTAGGCCCAGGAGATGGGCAGCACGCCGGCGGAGCCGAAGGTCGCCGCGGCGACCGGGGCGCCCGTGCGGGAGTCCATGTCCTCGGAGGAACGGCCAATGGAGGAGCCGGGCAGGAACGGGAGCAGGTGCTCCGCGACCGCCACCGGGCCCACGCCCGGGCCGCCGCCGCCGTGAGGGATGCAGAAGGTCTTGTGCAGGTTCAGGTGCGAGACGTCGCCGCCGAACTTGCCCGGCTGGGCCAGGCCCACCAGGGCGTTCATGTTGGCGCCGTCGATGTAGACCTGGCCGCCCGCGGCGTGCACCTTGGCACACACGTCGGTGACCTCCTCCTCGTACACGCCGTGCGTGGAGGGGTAGGTGATCATGATCGCGGCGACGCGGCCCTCGTGGGCGGCGATCTTGGCGTCCAGATCGGCGGCGTCGATGGTGCCGTCGTCTGCCGTGGCGACCACGACGACGCGCAGGCCGGCCAGAACGGCCGAGGCGGCGTTGGTGCCGTGGGCCGAGGCCGGGATGAGGCAGACGTCGCGGTCGGTGTCGCCGTTGGCCAGGTGGAACTGGCGGATGGCGAGCATGCCCGCGTACTCACCCTGGGAGCCGGCGTTGGGCTGCAGGGAGACGCCGGCGTAGCCGGTGATCTCGGTCAGCGAGCCCTCGAGGTCGGCGATCAGCGCGCGCCAGCCCTCGGTCTGCTCCGTGGGGGCAAACGGGTGGATGCCGGCGAACTCGGGCCAGGTGATGGCCTCCATCTCGGCGGCGGCATTGAGCTTCATGGTGCAGGAGCCCAGCGGGATCATGGTGCGATCCAGCGCGAGGTCGCGGTCCGAGAGGCGGCGCAGGTAACGCATCATCTGGGTCTCGGAGCGCACCGTGTGGAAGATCGGGTGCGTGAGGTACTCGGAGGTGCGGACCACGCCGGCTGCCTCGCCGGCCGGGGTGACGCTCGCCGAGGAGGCGGCGGCAGCGGCGTCGTCGGCCGAGGAACCGAGCACGCCGGCGATGGCGCGCACGAGGGACTCGACGATGGCCGGGGTGGTGGCCTCGTCCGCGGAGAAGGACACCGTGTCGGCGTCGATCAGGCGGATGTTGATGCCGGCGGCGTCGGCGGCGGCCACGACGGCCTCGCCCTTGCCAGCCACCT
>JALAHE010000088.1 GCA_022712075.1 Galactobacter sp. | reverse complement strand
CTCGGCGGGGGCGTCCTCGGCAGGGGCCTCCTGGCCTTCGGCAGGGGTGTCGACCTCGGCCTGCTCCTGCGCAACCGGCGCGGCCGGCTGCTCGGGGGCCGCGGCCTCGTTCGTCGGCTCGGCCGCAGTCGGGGCCTGCTCCTGCTCGTTCTGCTCGGGGAGATGCTGCTCGCTCACCGGATTCTTCTCTTTCGTTGAAGACCGTCCGGCCGCGCCCGCAAGGCAGGCAGAGGTGGCCGGACACACACGTACGCGTGCCACCATACCGGCCAACCCCCCGGGATGCGCAGAATCGCCCCGCTTTGTTGACCTAGAATCGTGGGGTTGACGCCCCGTCCGCCCTGCGCGGGCGAGCGCGGCGTTGGCATCGACTCAACGCGTCCGCGCGTCCACACCTCGATCCAGGAGCATCTTCCCGCCATGGCACGCAAGCCCTCCCTCACCGGATTCCCCGAATGGCTCCCCGCCGAGCGAGTGGTGGAACAGCATGTGTTGGACACCTTGCGCCGCGTCTTTGAGCTGCATGGCTTCTCGAACATCGAGACCCGGGCCGTCGAAACCGTGGGCCAGCTGCTTCGCAAGGGTGAGATCGACAAGGAGGTGTACGGCGTGTCCCGCCTGCAGGACGACGCCGCAGCCAAGGACGATGCAAACGCCCTGGCCCTCCACTTCGACCTGACCGTTCCCTTCGCGCGTTACGTGGTGGAGAACGCCGGTTACCTTCACTTCCCGTTCCGCCGCTACCAGATGCAGAAGGTCTGGCGCGGCGAGCGTCCGCAGGACGGCCGCTTCCGCGAGTTCACGCAGGCCGACGTCGACATCGTGGGGGACGGCACGCTGCCCTTCCGTTACGACGTTGAGCTTGCCCTCGTCATTGCCGAGGCGCTGAGCGCCCTGGAGCTTGGCGACTTCCGCCTGCGCGTCAACAACCGCAAGCTCTCCGAGGGCTTCTACCGCGGTCTCGGCATCGAGGACACCGCCTCGGTGCTGCGCGCCATCGATAAGCTGGAGAAGATCGGCGCCGCCAACGTCTCCGAGGAGCTGCAGGCCGACGGCCTGAGCGAGGAGCAGGCGGCCAAGGCGCTCGCGCTCGCCAGCATCCGCGCCGCCGATGGTTCCTTCGTTGACCAGGTGCGCGCGCTCGGCGTGGAGCACCCGCTGCTCGAGGAGGGGCTGGACGAGCTGCGCCAGGTCGTGGAGGCCGCCGCGGTCGCCGCCCCCGGGCGCGTCATCGCCGACCTCTCCATCGCCCGCGGCCTCGACTACTACACGGGCACCGTGTACGAGACCGTGCTGGTGGGCCACGAGAAGCTCGGTTCCATCTGCTCCGGCGGCCGCTACGAGTCGCTCGCCTCCAACGGCAAGAAGACCTTCCCCGGCGTGGGTCTGTCCATCGGCGTCTCGCGCCTCGTCTCCCGCCTCCTGGCCGAGGGCACGCTCGTGGCCTCCCGTGAGGTCCCGACGGCCGTGCTCGTCGCGCTGCCGAACGACGGCGAGTGGCTGCGCGCCCAGGAAGTCGCCCGCGAGCTGCGCGGCCGCGGCATCTCCACCGAGGTCATGGCCACGGCGGAGAAGTTTGGCAAGCAGATCAAGCACGCCGATCGTCGCGGCATCCCCTTCGTCTGGTTCCTCGGCGAGCACGGCGCGAGCGACACCGTGAAGGACATCCGCACGGGCGAGCAGCTCGACGCCGCGGCCGGCACCTGGGTGCCGCCGCTCGAGGATCTCACCGCCACGGTGACCCCGGCCGCCCAGGCCGGGGACGCCGTCGTCGGGCACTGAGCCCACCCCCAACCACCGCGCCAGCACCTTCATCAAGCGGGCGCGTAGAATCGATCGGGAGTCCGCGGCCAGCATGGCCGCCCCCACACCTGTCTCGAAAGGACCTTTCGTGCTGCGCACACATGACGCGGGAACCCTCCGCGCCGAGCACATCGGGCAGACCGTCACCCTCGCCGGCTGGGTTGCCCGCCGCCGCGACCATGGCGGCGTCGCCTTCCTTGACCTGCGCGATCGCTCCGGCGTGTCGCAGGTCGTGGTGCACGACGAGGCGGTGTTCTCCCCGCTGCGCAACGAGTTCGTGGTGGCCGTGACCGGCACCGTGCAGGCCCGCCCCGAGGGCAACGAGAACCCGGAGCTTCCCTCCGGCGCCATCGAGGTGCACGCCACCAAGCTCGAGGTCCTCAACACCTCCGCGCCGCTGCCGTTCCAGGTGGACGAGCACGTCGAGGTCGGCGAGGAGGCTCGCCTCAAGTACCGCTACGTTGACCTGCGCCGCCCCAAGCCGGCCGCCAACCTGCGCCTGCGCTCCGAGGCTAACCGCATCGCCCGCGAGCTGCTGCACGAGCAGGGCTTCCTCGAGGTCGAGACCCCCACGCTGACCCGCTCCACGCCCGAGGGCGCCCGCGACTTCGTGGTCCCGGCCCGCCTGGCCCCGGGCAAGTGGTACGCGCTGCCCCAGTCCCCGCAGCTCTTCAAGCAGCTGCTGCAGGTCGGCGGCGTCGAGAAGTACTACCAGATCGCGCGTTGCTACCGCGACGAGGACTTCCGCGCCGACCGCCAGCCGGAGTTCACCCAGCTGGACATCGAGGCCTCCTTCGTTGACCAGGAGGACGTGATCAAGCTCGGCGAGGAGATCGTCAAGCGCATCTGGGCCCTCATCGGCGTGGAGATCTCCACCCCGATCCGCCGCATGACCTACGCCGAGGCCATGGTCAAGTACGGCTCCGACAAGCCGGACCTGCGCTTCGGCCTCGAGATCACCGAGCTCAAGGACTTCTTCAAGGACACCACCTTCCGCGTGTTCCAGTCGCCGTACGTCGGCGCCGTGGGCATGCCGGGCGGCGCCTCGCAGCCCCGCCGCCAGCGGGATGGCTGGCAGGAGTGGGCCAAGCAGCACGGCGGCAAGGGCCTGGCCTACGTCCTGGTCCAGGAGGACGGCGAGCTGACCGGCCCCGTGGCCAAGAACCTCACCGATTGGGAGCGCGAGAACCTCGTCGCGACCGTCGGCGCCAACCCCGGCGACTGCATCTTCTTCGGCGCCGGCGAGACCAAGCCGACCCGCGGCCTGCTCGGCGCCGCCCGCAACGAGATCGCCAAGCGCACCGGCCTGATCAAGGACGGCGACTGGGCCTTCGTGTGGATCGTGGATGCCCCTATGTTCGAGCCCGCGGCCGACGCCGTGGCCTCGGGCGATGTTGCAGTGGGTGGCGGCAAGTGGACGGCCGTCCACCACGCCTTCACCT
>JALAHE010000087.1 GCA_022712075.1 Galactobacter sp. | reverse complement strand
CGCCCTCACGGGCTGCGGTGCCAGCACCTCCGACGCCGCCGGCACCGCCGCCGCGCCCACGAGCACCCAGGCGGCCCACGACTCCGTCATGATCGCCGACGCCTGGGTCAAGGCCTCCACCCAGAAGGACGGGATGAGCGCGCTCTTCGGCGTTGTCACGAACCACACGGGCGCCGAGCGCACCATCGTCAAGGCGAGCTCGGACGCGGCCGGCATGGTCCAGCTGCACACCACGGTCACCACGGCCGGCGGCGGCACCGAGATGAAGGAGAAGGAGGGCGGCTTCCCGCTCGCCGCCGGCGCCTCCGTCACCCTCGAGCCCGGCGCCGACCACGTCATGCTCATGGGCCTCAAGCGCGACCTCGAGGCGGGCGACACCGTCGACGTCACGCTCACCCTGGACGACGGCACCGAGGTCAAGGTTTCGGCGCCGGTCAAGGCGTTCTCGGGCGCGCAGGAGTCCTACGCGCCCACGGGCGACAGCTCCACGGGCGAGTCCTCGCACGCGGGTCACTGACGTGGGCGCCGAACTGGGACGCCGCTCGCTGCTGCGCGGCGGGCTCCTGCTTGCCACGGGCGCGGCGGCCGGCGCCGCCGGGGGCGTGGCCGGCGGGGCGGCGCTCGCCTCCTCGCTTGGCTCTTCGATGCCCGACGGCGGGGCGTCGGGTTCCGCCGGATTCGTCGCCCCGGGCTCGGCGCCCGGTTCGGCGGCCACGGTCGCCTCCGGCGGCTTGGGGGCGGCCACCGCTGCCGCCCCCGCCGCCGGGCGGCAGCCCGGGGTGGCGACGCCGCCCGGGGCGCACGCCGTCTACCGGGCGTTTTCGCTGCGAGAGGCGACCACGGCGCGGAAACTGCGCGGCTGGCTCGCGCTGCTCGGCGACGACATCGAGCGGCTCATGAGCGGGCGGCCCGTGCTGGGTGACGTGGAACCGGAGCTGGGGGACGCACCAGCGTCCCTGACGATCACCGTGGCGCTGGGGCGCGGGGCGGTGCGGCGTGCGGGGGCCGAAGCCCCCGTGTGGCTCGCGCCGCTTCCCGCCTACAAGATCGACAAGTTGGAGGAGCGCTGGGGCGAGGCGGACGTGCTGCTGCAGCTCACGTGCGACGACCCGCTCACGCTGGCGCACGCCGACCGCGTGCTGCAGCGCGAGAGCGCGCCTTTCGCCACGGTGGCGTGGGTGCAGGAGGGCTTCCGCTACGCGCGGGGCGCCCGGCCCGACGGCACCACGATGCGCAATCTCTTCGGCCAGGTGGACGGGACGAGCAATCCCGTGCCCGGGAGCGAGGAGTTTGAGGGCGTGGTGTATCGGAGCGGGGCCGGGCCGTTCGGCGACGGTTCCACCTGCCTCGTGCTGCGGCGGATTTCCATGGACCTGGACCTCTGGGACGAGGTGGATCGCTCCGCCCGCGAGGATGCCGTGGGCCGCACGCTGAAGGACGGCGCGCCGATCACGGGCGGGGTCGAAAAGGACGAGGTGGACCTCGCGGCACAGAACGGCCGGTGGCCCGTGGTCGCTGACTTCGCCCACGTGCGGCGGGCCCGCCCCGCGGCCGCGGGGGAGAAGATCTACCGCCGCGGCTTCAACTACAACAACCCCGGCGCGTCCGGGGCGGACCGGGCCGGGCTGCTCTTCGTGAGCTTCCAGGCCGATCCGGTGAAGCAGTTCCACCCGATCCAGGCCCGGCTCGCCGAGCTGGACATGATGAACGAGTGGACCACGCCCGTGGGGTCCTGCGTGTTCTGGGTGCCGCCGGCGTCCTCGCGGTCCGCGGCCGAGGGTGGCTTCCCTGGAGACGTCCTCTTCGCCTGATGGCTGATCCCCACGAATCCGCCACATCCACTGAAGTCCCCCCCGGGTTCTGGTGGATTCGTGGGGAATCGCCGGGGGGACGGGGCTAGCGTGTTCGCATGAGCCAGCCGGATCACGCAGCAGACGCCACCGAGTTCCCGCGCGCGATCGGCCGCCCGGCCGCGGGCGCCCTGCTTCACGCGGGCGTCTCGACGTGGGCGGGGCTCGCCGCATGGAAGCGCGCCGACCTCGCCGCCCTGCACGGGGTGGGCCCCAAGGCCCTCGCGGTCTTGGACGCCGGCCTCGCGGAGCGCGGCCTCGCCTGGAGCGGGGCCTGAGCATGCCCGCGCCGGCCGGCCACGCGCCGTCGGGCACCCACTCCGCCACGCGCCGTCGGGCACCCGGCCTCACGCGCTTTGAGGCCGGATCTGCGCTTTTGAGGCGCGAAAACCCCGCCTCAAAAGCGCGGAACGCGCCTCAAAGCGGGGGAGGCCGCGCTCACCAGAGCCCGTGCTCCTGCGTGGCCTCGCGGATCTTGCGCAGCGCCCCGGCCAGCACGGCCTGCTCCTCGGCCGTCAGCGGATCGAAGATCGTCTCGCGGACGAACGTTACGTGATCGGGCGCGGCGGTGCGGATGGCGTCCCAGCCGGCCTCGGTCAGCAGCACGTCCTGGCCGCGGCCGTCGCACGTGGACGTGACGCGCTCGATGAGCCCCTTGCCCTCCATACGGCGCAGCAGGTGCGAGAGGCGGCTGCGCTCCCACCCGAGGTCGGCGGCGGCATCGCCGGCTCGCAGGCGATGGCCCTCGGCCTCGGAGAGCGTCGCGAGCACCGAGTACTCGCCGGTGGAGAGCCCGGAGTCGCGGGCGTTCTGGCGGTCGAGGGCGGCGGGGTAGCCCCACATGAACTCGCGAATGGCGAGCCAGGTTTCCTGTTCCTCCGCGCTGAGCCAGCGCGTGTCTTGGGGGGTTGGGTCCGTCACTGTTTCCTCCTACAAGTTGACGCGTCAATCATCTCACGCGAGACTGGGGGACACAATGCGGGACGCGTCACCCAATTCTTTCATGGGGCGGCGGGCCCGGGACGAGACGGAGGGCAGGCAACCATGGCCAAGGACTCGGAGCAGAACTACTCCACCAAGGGCGCGTACGTGCACGGCGGCGAGGAGTTCAACCGCGACACCAATTACATCGAGGACCGCATTGTCGCCGACCCCGCGGCCGTGCGCGCCCTCCCGGCCCCGCCGGCGTCCAAGGTCGGCTCCCTCGGCTTTGGACTCACCCCCGGCGCGCAGGCCTGGCCCGTCGAGGCCGGCCGCTACCGCCTCGTCGCCGCCCGCGCCTGCCCTTGGGCCAACCGCACCGTGATCGTCCGCCGCCTCCTGGGCCTCGAGGACGCCATCTCCCTGGGGCAGCCCGGCCCCGTGCACGACGTCCGTTCCTGGACCTTCGACCTCGACGAGGGCGGCAAGGACCCGGTGCTCCGCACCGAGCGCCTCCAGGAGAACTACTTCAAGCGCTTCCCCGACTACCCGCGCGGCATCACGGTCCCGGCCATCGTGGACATCCCGATCGGCGGCGTCGTCACCAACAACTACCCGCAGATCACCCTCGACTTCTCCACGCAGTGGAAGGAGTTCCACCGCGAGGGCGCCCCCAACCTCCTCCCCGAGGGCGAGCTCGAGGAGATGTGGCCCGTCATGACCCGCGTCTTCACCGAGGTCAACAACGGCGTCTACCGCGCCGGCTTTGCCGGCTCCCAGGAGGCGTACGACGCCGCCTACGCGCGTCTGTGGGACGCGATGGATTGGCTGGAGGAGCGTTTGGCGACGCGCCGCTACCTCATGGGCCCCACGATCACCGAGGCCGATGTGCGCCTCTTTACGACGCTCGCGCGCTTCGACGCCGTCTACCACGGGCACTTCAAGACCAACCGCAACAAGCTCGCCGAGATGGACAACCTCTGGGGCTACGCGCGCGACCTCTTCCAGACCCCCGGCTTCGGCGACACGATCGACTTCGTCCAGATCAAGGACCACTACTACAAGGTGCACGAGGACATTAACCCCACGCGCATCGTCCCCGTGGGCCCGGACCTTTCCAACTGGCTCGACGATCACGACCGCGCCAAGCTCGGCGGCGAGCCCTTCGGCGACGGCACCGCGCCGGAGCCCGTCCGCGCCTCCGAGCGCGTGGCCGCCGGCCACAACCCGCTCTACCCGGCCTGAGCCGGCTCACCTTCACACAGCGCGACGGCGCGGCGGGGCACCCAGCCCCGCCGCGCCGTCGGGCGTTGTCAGGAAAAGACGACCTCTTCCGCGGCAACCACGGCCGCCGAGCGTCCGGGCGCCGCCTGGAACTGCCAGTACAGATTGGTGTGGGCGATGACGTCGTCCACGGGCGGCGCACCCCACGCGCTCTTGTCTGTGGCGGTGTGGGCATCCCCGACGAGCGTGACGTCGTAGCCGCGCGTGAAACCGCCGTGGATCGTGGAGCGGACGCACGCGTCGGTCTCCGCGCCGGTGACCACGAGCCGCCCCACGCGGGCCGCGGCGAGGACGTCCTCCAGGTCGGTCCCCTCGAAAGAGTCGCCGTAGCGCTTGTGGACGCGGGCCTCGCCGTCCGCCGGGACCAGCTCGGGCACGATCTCCCAACCGGGCGTCCCGCGCACCAGCTCCTCGTCCTCGGAGTGCTGCACCCACACCACGGGCACGCCCTCGGCGCGCGCCCGCCCCACGAGGCCGGCGATCCGCGCCACCACCTCGTCGCGGTGCGGCGCCTCGGCCACGACGTCGTTCTGCACGTCCACCACCACGAGGGCGGTGCTGTCTCGATCCTGCAAGGTGCTCATGGGCTGCCCTCTCGGCCAAGCTGCGCTGACCACCCAAGCGTAGGGCCGACCCCCGACGGTGGAAGGCCCGTCCGCCCCCTGTGATGAGATAGCACCATGACGATCATCGCGGCGGCGGACGGCAGCGCCCTGGGCAACCCCGGGCCGGCCGGTTGGGCTTGGTACATCGATAACAACACCTGGCACGCCGGCGGCTGGAAGCGCGGCACCAACAACCAGGGCGAGCTCATGGCCGTCCTGGACCTGCTGCGCTCCACGGCCCACACGGGCGAGCCGCTGCGGATCCTCTGCGACTCCCAGTACGTCATCAACTCCGTCACCAAGTGGATGAAGGGCTGGAAGAAGAAGGGCTGGAAGAAGGCCGACGGCAAGCCCGTCCTCAACCAGGACCTGCTCAAGGACATCGACGCCGCGCTCGAGGGCCGCGACGTGAGCTTCGAGTGGGTCAAGGGTCACGCCGGCCACCCGCTCAACGAGGCGGCCGACGACCGCGCCCGCGGCGCCGCCACCGCGTACCAGGGCGGCAAGGAGCCGGACGCTGGGCCGGGTTACCCGGGCGCCGCCGGTTCAATGCACGACGGCGACGGGTCGGCTTCCGGCGCGACCTCCGGCCAGCGCGGGGCCGGGGCGGGCACCCCGGCTTCCTCGGGCGCGGCCGCGCGCGGCGGCGAGGCGGACCGCGGTGGCGACGCCGCGACGTCGGGCGCCGACGCCGAGCCGAGCGGCGAAAGCCTGCCCGGCCTCGACGAGGCGGCCGGCCTCGCCACGCCCGTGGGCGTGGCCCTCACGCTCGAGGCCGAGGTGATGGACGCCGTCGAGCGCCAGGACCCCGAGACCCTGCGCTTCCTGCTTTCGCCCTCCTTCCGCGGCGTCGGCGCCGCCGGCGAGCTGCTGGACGCCGCCTCGCTCGCCGCCTCCGAGGCAGCGCGCGCCACGGTGGACGGCGTGGAGCGCCTCGCCGAGGAGCTGCACGGCGAGGTCGTGCAACTGGCCTACCTCGTCTTCCGCGGGGCAGCGTCCTCCGTCATCACCTCGTGGTGGCGCCGCGAGGGCGGGCGCTGGCGCTGTTTCTTCCGCCAGGAAACCGCGCGCGGCTGAGCCGCGCCTTCTGACCCCTTCACCCGGATACGCCAGGGAGCACCATGCAGCAGCCCATCATCGCGCCGCGCTTCGAGGGCGTCGCGCGCCTTCTCGCCGAGGCCACGGAGCAGGATCCGAACCACCGCGCCCAGCTCGCCGTCTACCTGCGCGGCGAGCCCGTGCTGGACCTCGCGGTGGGCGAGGGCATGGACACGGGCCAGCTGCACGGCGTCTTCTCGGTCTCCAAGGGCCTCTCCTCGCTCGTCTTCGCGAAGCTGATCCAGGACGGGCTCGTGGACCCGGCGGCTCCGGTGGCCCAGTACTGGCCCGAGTTCGCCGCGGCCGGCAAGGGCGAGGTCACGGTGGAGCAGCTGCTCTCGCACCAGGCCGGCCTGCCCGGGCCCGTCAACGGCTTGGACATGGACGACTTCCTCGAGTCCCGCCCGGCCGCCGCGATCCTCGCAGCCCTGGCCCCGCAGTGGACGCCCGGGGTGGCGTTTGGCTACCACGCGCTGACCTTCGGCACCTTCATCGAGGAGCTGGTCCTGCGCATCACGGGCCGCCGCGTGCAGGAGCTCTACGAGGAGTGGATCCGCGTCCCCGCCGAGGCCGACGCGTGGCTCGGCCTGCCCGAGGAGCAGGAGGCGCGCTACGTCCCAGTGCCCTCGGTGGGTGGCATGGGCTTCGTCGACCCGTTCGGGCTCTCGGGGCTGTCGATGAACTCGATCTCCGGCTTCCTCGACGCCGACGGCCAGCGCTCCTACGACCTCATGCAGGTCCCGAACCTGCGCCGCGTCCGGGAGATTGGCCCGGCGGCCGTGGGCGGCGTCGCGAGCGCGCGCGGCCTGGCCCGCGCCTACGCCTACGCCACCACGGGCCTGCGCCGCGCCGACGGCTCGCTCACCGCGCCGCTGCTGAGCGCCGCGACGATGGCTGAGGTCTCGCGCGATCGCGTGTTCGGCCTCGACCGCATCTCGGGGAACATGAAGGCCTTCGGCGTGGGCTTCATGCGCCCGAACCCCAACAACGACTGGGGTTCCGCCGCGGCCTTCGGGCACGACGGCGCCAACGGCACCGTGAGCTTCGCCGACCCCGGCTGGGGGCTGACCTTTGCGTACCTTCCGTTCACGCCGCAGGACGGCGGGCGCAACGGCTGCGTGGCGCAGCGCCTCACCGTGGCCGTGCGCGAGGCGATCCTCGCGCAGCTCGCGGCGGGCTGAGCCCGCGCTCCTGAGGCCCAACGCCCGACGGCGCGTGGCCGGCTCCCAGCCGGCCACGCGCCGTCGCGCTGTTCGCGCCATGGCCGGAGCCGGGGGAGGCCTTAGTGCGCGGCGCGGGCCTCCGAGGCGAGCCACGCGGCGCCGGCGAGCGGCCAGCCCTCGGTTACGAGCGGCTCCTGGCCCGCCGCGAGCACGAGGGCGGCGGCGCCGTCGTCGGCCAGGGAGGCCTCGAGGCGTTCGATCTCGCCCGGCCGGGCGGCCACGAGCTGGTTGGCGAGCCGATCGGCGGCGCGGGCGGCGTCGGCGAGGACGGCAACGGTGCGGGCCCGGTCGCCGTCGCCCCGGCGGCGCACGGCCAGCGCCGCGTGCCAGCCGGGCGTCCCGGCCAGCGAGACGTCGGCGAGCGGCAGGCCGTTCTCGTCGGCGATGCTCGCGTGCCAGGCCTCGCCGAAGAAGGGATCGGCCCCGTCGTCGGGGGCGCGGCGCGGGCGCGGCGAACCCGAGGCGAGGACGTCGCCGTCGGCCGAGAGCGCCCAGTGCATGAAGCCGAGCCCGTCCAGGGCCAGGCCCGCCTCGTCGAGGAGGCGGGCGCGCAGCTCGGTCCCGCCCACGGTGCCGGGCACACGCTCCCAGCGCGGCGCCGTCTCCAGCGCGAGGCGCCGGATCACCTCGGCGGCGGTCGCCGCCTCGTCCGGCTCGGCCGGAACGGTCAGGGTCATGCGTACGCCGTGCGCGTCGAAGGCCTCGAGGTGCGGGATGGGGGTCTCGCCCGGCAACGCGGTCATGCCGCCACCGCCCGGTGGTGGCTGCGGGCCGTGACGTCCGCCGGGGCCGAACCCAGCAGCGATGCGGCGCTCACCGTGCGCCACGCGGGCGCGGAACCGGTGGAGACCGTCGCCAGGCCGGAGCTCGCGAGCGTCGCCGCACCGGACCTCGCCTCGCTCGCGCCGCCTTGCGGCCCGTGGCCGTTGGAGAGCCCCCACCCAGCGCCGAGGCCGAGAACGCCGGCCGCGGCGAGGGAGACGGAGGCGACACCGGTCAGGACGCGCTGGGTGAAGTTCATGCCCCTCACCCTTCCCAGCCAGTCTGTGCGCTTCCTGGGTGTGCTCTGACGGGGGCCGATGAAGATCCTGGGGACGCCGATCCAGCCCAGTAACGGCGCGGCTCGGCGCCGACAAAGGCAAGCCTGGCCTGGCTGGCGCCCGGGCGTGGCGCGGAGCAGGATGACGCCATGAGTCGTAGCGAAGCCCAGGACACCCAGCGCCAGGAGGCGCCCCACGCCGAGGAACACAGCGCCGAGGGGCTGGCCAGCAAGCTCAATTGGCTGCGCGCTGGCGTGCTCGGCGCGAACGACGGCATCGTCTCCGTCGCCGCCGTGGTGGTCGGCGTCGCCGGCGCCACGCCGGAGGTCGGGCCCATCGTGGTCGCGGGCGCCGCGGCGGTCGTGGGCGGAGCCATCTCCATGGCCCTCGGCGAGTACGTCTCGGTCTCCAGCCAGCGCGATGCCCAGCGCGCGCTCGTCGCGAAGGAGCGCGAGGAGCTCGCCACGATGCCGGAGGAGGAGCTGGAGGAGCTCACCCAGCTCTACGAGGCCAAGGGGCTTAGCCGCGCCACGGCGGAGACCGTGGCCCAGGAACTCACGGCCAAGGACGCCCTGCGCGCCCACCTGGAGACCGAGCTGCACATCGACGAGGACGACATCCCCTCGCCGTGGTCCGCGGCGATCGCGTCCGCGGTGTCCTTCCTCGTGGGCGCGGCGCTCCCGTTCCTCATGGCCGTGCTCCTGCCCCCGGCCATCCGCATCCCCGCCACGTTTGTTGCTGTGCTCGTGGCGCTCGCCCTGACCGGCGCCGTGGGCGCCTACCTCGGCGGGGCCAAGGGCACGCGGGCCGCCATCCGCACCATCATCGGCGGGGCGCTCGCGCTCGCCGTGACCTGGGGGATCGGCGCCTGGCGCGGCACGAGCGTCGCGTAGCGCCGCCCGGCGCCCCAGCCTCCCCGTTCCCGCGCCGCGGCGGTGTCCCGCGCGCCGCGGGCGGGCGTAGGGTGAGCCCGTGGAATTTGAGCAACGCTTCTTGGCCCTCGGCGACTCCTTCACGGAGGGCATGGGCGACGTCGATGTGAACCGCCCGAACCAGGTCCGCGGCTGGGCCGATCGCGTCGCGGAGAACCTCTGCGCCGACGGCTGGGGCTACGCCAACCTCGCCATCCGCGGCAAGAAGATCCCGCAGGTGCTGACCGAGCAGATCGACGCGGCGGTGGCCCTCAAGCCCACTCTCGTGACGCTCTACGCGGGAGGCAACGACATCATGCGCCCCAAGGTGGACATCACCGAGCTGGTGCGCGGCTACGGCGCGGCAGTGAAGCGCCTGCAGGACGCCGGCGCCGAGGTCATCATCTTCACTGGCTTCGACGGCTCCTCCTCGCCCGTGTTCGGCAAGCTCGTGGGCCGCACCGCCCTCTACAACGAGCGCATCCGCGAGGTCGCCGACGTCACGGGCGCCCGTATCGCCGATTACTGGCGCTGGCGCGACTTCGACCACATGGGCTATTGGGCCACCGATCGCCTCCACATGAACGAGCGCGGCCACGAGCTCATGAGCCGCAAGGTCCTCGGCGTCCTCGGCCGCGCGGTGACGGGGGAGGACCCCGCCCCTCGCGAGCTGCCGAGCCTCACGCGCTGGGAGAGCACCAAGGAGAACGGCCGTTGGGCCGTGGAGTACGTGGGCCCGTGGGTCCAGCGCCGCCTCAAGGGCACCTCCTCCGGCGACAAGCTCTCGCCGCGTTTCCCCGAGTGGGTCTCGCTCGCGACGGACGGCACCGTGACGCGCTAGGCGCGAGTCAGGCGCCCCCAGCGCAACAAACGCCCGACGGCGTGTGGTCACCACACGCCGTCGGGCGTTTGTGTGCTTCGCCTCGCGTCAGCGGGGGAGCGGGGGCGTGCTCAGCCCAGGACCTTGAGGGACGTGCCCCACTGGAAGGCCGGGAGCGCCTCGTTGACCTGCATGGCCATGACGAGCAGCTGCATGCCCTCGAGCTCGCGGGCGTGGTGCAGGCCGCCCACGGGGAGGGCGCGCATGCCGGCGTCGGCGATGAAGGCGGAGACGAGGGCGGCGGCCTCGGCGTCGTCGGCGGCGACGAACACGTCCAGCGGGGCGCCGTTGCCCTCGCCAGCGGTCAGCGGGCCGGCGAAGGTGGTGTTGAAGGCCTTCACGACCGGGGCGGCGGAGGCGGCGGCGATGAGCTGGGCGGCGGAGGAATCGGCCGGGACGGTCAGGGCGTCGAAGGTGGAGAAGTCGACCGGGTTGGAGAGGTCGACGAGCACCTTGCCGGACAGGGCGGCGCCCTGGGCCGTGGCGTACTCGACGATGGCGTCGAAGGGCAGCGCGGCGATGACCACGCGGCCGGCGGGGGCCTCGCTCAGTGCGGCGGAGGTGACGCCGGCGCCGAGCTCGGCGGCGAGGGCGGCGGCCTTGGCCTCGTCGCGGGCCTGGATCTGGAGGGTGCGACCGGCGGCGAGGGCACGAGCCGCGAGGGCCTTGGCCATGTTGCCGGTGCCGAGGATGCTGATGTCAGTCATGGTGTCCTTCTTCTTGAAGAGGCGGGCGAAGAGGCGGTTCACGTCGGTTCCTCACCGTCGTCATTTACTTGATGCTTCAAGCATAAGCGTGTATTAGTTCAATCTTCAAGTAACGCTTGTCGGATGTGGCGTAAGAGACAAGCTGGCACGTAGACTGGACCCCGTGCCCGGCGCTGCTGGCGTGGCGTGGGGTGCAGCTGTCGACCCGCGGCGGGAGAGTCCCTCCCCGCTTGGGGTGGGCGCCGTAGGAGCAATCCCTCCCCGGGAAACTCTCAGGCCCCCGCACCGCCGCGACGAGGCAACCCTGGAAAGCGGCCGCCGGGCAACCGGACCGGCCCACCGACGGTGCAAGCGCCCCGTGGCCCTCGCGGCCAAGGACGCGCGGAATCTCTCAGGTCCCGATACAGGGTGGGGAGGACGACGCGCCCCTGAACGGGGTGCGCGCACGGCCCCACCGCGTCTTCGGGAGAGCAATAGATGAGCGTCCAACCGTCCGACCTCGCCAATCTCGGCAATCTCACCGGCCTCGGCGGCTTCGCCGACCGGCACATCGGCCCCCAGAGCAGCGATCGCGAGGAGATGCTGAGCGTGCTCGGCTACGACTCCCTCGACGCGCTCGTCGACACCGCGGTGCCGGCCTCCATCCGCCTCTCCGGCGGCCTGGACCTGGACGCCCCGCTCACCGAGGAGGAGGCGCTCGCCGCCCTGCGCGAGTACGCGGGCCGCAACGTCACCCGCGCGCAGATGATCGGCCAGGGCTTCTACGACACCCTGACGCCGGCCGTGATCCGCCGCAACGTCGTGGAGAACCCCGCCTGGTACACGGCCTACACGCCGTACCAGCCCGAGATCTCCCAGGGCCGCCTCGAGGCCCTCCTGAACTTCCAGACGATGATCGAGGATCTGACGGCTCTCCCCATCGCCAACGCCTCCCTCCTGGACGAGGCCTCCGCCGTGGCCGAGGCCGTGCTGCTCATGCGCCGCGCCACCAAGGCCAAGCCCGAGGCCATCACGGTCCTCGACTCCGAGCTCTTCGCCCAGTCCATCGCCGTGGTGGAGGGCCGCGCCAAGGCGCTCGGCTTCACCGTGGTCGTCGCCGACCTCTCCCAGGGCCTGCCCGAGGGCGAGATCAGCGGCATCGTGCTGCAGCAGCCGGGCGACTCCGGTCGCATCGCCAACCACGCCGACCTCATCTCCCAGGCGCACGAGCGCGGCGCCATGGTCACCGTGGCCGCCGACATCCTCTCCCTGACGCTCATCACGCCTCCCGGCGAGCAGGGCGCAGACGTCGCGGTCGGCAACTCCCAGCGCTTTGGCGTGCCGCTGTTCTTCGGCGGCCCGCACGCCGCGTACATGGCCGTCCGCAAGGGCCTCGAGCGCAACCTCCCGGGCCGCCTGGTTGGCGTCTCCAAGGACTCCGCCGGCCGCCCGGCCTACCGCCTGGCCCTCCAGACCCGCGAGCAGCACATCCGCCGCGAGAAGGCCACCTCCAACATCTGCACGGCGCAGGCCCTCCTGGCCGTCGTCGCCTCGATGTACGCCGTCTACCACGGCCCGGCCGGTCTGAAGGCGATCGCGCAGCGCGTGCACGCCCGCGCCGCCGCCATCACGGCCGGTGCCGTCGCCGCCGGCGCCGTGGCGCTGACCGACTCCTTCTTCGACACCGTCTCCCTCGAGGTGGCTGGCAAGGGCGAGGCCGTCG